>NZ_JADEWJ010000360.1:0-3094 GCF_015207725.1 Synechocystis sp. LEGE 06083 | reverse complement strand
GTGTAGGGTTTATTGTATCTAGCCCAACGTTGTTTTGGCGATTAATCTCGGCCAAAGGGCTCCGACGGCATTTTTAATCAGATTTTATGTTGGCTCAGCCACATCGAAAATTTGGCCTTCACCCCGACCCTAGCAATTCATCCCCACCCATTAGCCCCATTTTGTCTATGCAAAGCCGATTGATTCAATGGAGCCTAGTTTGCACTTTTTGGTTACTGCCCGTTTCCCCTAATGGAATTAATGCCCAAACCTCCCCTGTGGACCCAGATTTTGCCAGTTTAAAGCAACAATTAGAGGCAAAAAATTTTAGGGTATTACTATCCCCTCCTCCCCAACGGGGGGCCTATGGACTGCTCAATGCCCAAAGCCGTACCATCTGGATTCACCCTCTCACCTTTGAGTTGGGGATCGCTGTGCCGGTTATTGTGCATGAGGCGGTACATGCCGCCCAGGTATGTAAAGGCAAAGGGCAACTGGCTCCTTTGGGGGTAACAGTTGAACCATTGGTCTATGCCCGGCCATTTTGGTTGCGCTATAACGAAATTCATCGCCAGGACTTGGAACGGGAAGCTTTCACCATTCAAACCCAACCCAATCGCATAGCTCTAGTTTCTGACTATCTCAACCAATTTTGCCCATCCCAATAATTTATTTGCGCCTATTTCCGCCATGGCCAACGGGTACCCATTTCTGTTTTCGCTGGCCAGATGAGGTAAAGCACTAATAGACTCAGGACTGCCAGAAAGGGCAATAGGTCTTCTTGCATCGGATTCCATGCCGTCAAATAGTTGCTCGTTTCAAATTATGGATCAGGCTACAGCAAAAAAGGCGATCGCCACAACAAATATTCGTACACAAGAACTCATTTAATCTTCTCTTCAATGCTAACGTCAAGAGCTAAGGCCTGCTGACGCAGCGTTGTTTAGGACTCGGCGATACTTGTGAAATTCCCCTAAAATAAAAGCAGCGTTTTTCGAGGTTCTGTCCCTTGGCTTTAGCATCTATCCCGACAAAGCAGTACATTGAACAACGAGAGGAAGGATATTGGATTAAGGGAAGTCGTGTTTCACTGGACTCAGTAGTATATTCCTTTCTTGAGGGGGAAACGCCGGAAGTCATTGCCCAAAATTTTCCTCTTCTTTCCCTTGAGCAAGTTTATGGGGCGATAACGTTTTATCTTGCTAATCGTGAGTTTGTTAATACATATTTGCAAAATGGGGAAGCTGAGTTTGGACAGCTACAGAAAGATTGTCAGCAAAGAAGTCCTCAGTTGTATCAATTACTAATGGCAGGTCAAGCCCGACTATCACAAGCGTCATGACAAGGGTTAGGTTTCAAGCTGACGCTGATCTCAAACAGGCGATCGTGACTGGTGTAATCCGTAGATGCCCAAATCTGGATTTTCAGTCGGCGAATGAAGTTGGTCTTGACGGTGTTCAAGATCAAAAAGTGTTAACCATTGCGGCGCAGGATAAAAGGATTTTAGTTACCCACGACCGCAAAACAATGCCAACGGAGTTTGGTAAGTTTATTCTTTCTCAGAACAGTTATGGCGTTATTGTTATCGCCCAGAATCTACCAGTTCGTGAAGCAATTAATGGAATCATCATGGTTTGGGAAGTGTCAACGGCGGAAGAATGGATCAATCAAATTATGACTTTACCCTTCTGAAATCGCTCCCCGCAATGACCAGCTATCAGGCTACAGCAAAAAATGGCGATCGCCAATGGAGACAACTCTGATTTAGGCGATCGTTTAGAATGGAGGGCCGAGAGCGGCAATGGAGCCGGACAATCTTTGACAGTTTTCCCCTGGGGATTTGTTTGCTGAAAAGAAGCTAATTTAATCATTTATTTTCAAATTATCTCGTTAAACTTTGCTAACTTCATTTTTTTTGCCCCTAAGTCGTCGCTCCTCTGTTTTATGGGGAGGATTACTCCTCAGCACGTTGATGTTAAGCAGTTGTGCGCCCCCCGATCCCCTAGAACAACGCAGTCAAGCTCCCCCCCCCAAGGAAGAAAGTAGCCTTACCCTCAACAATGCCACCCTAGAACAGGCCAACGCGAAAGGGCAAACGGTGTGGAAAATTCAGGTGGAGGAGGCTCGCTATAGCGTTGATGGGAAGAATGCCACCCTGGTGAATGTGAAGGGGGATTTTTACGAAGATGGCAAAGTGGTACTCCAGGTGAAGGCGGATAAGGGGGAAATTATTGAAGATGGCAAAGCCCTATTCCTGCGGGAGAATATTGTTGCCCTTGATCCCCGTAATAAAGCCGTGTTGCGGGCCCAGGAGGTGGAATGGCAAACTGAATCTAGCATTCTCACAGCTCGGCAGGATCTAAAGGGGGAACATCCTGATTTGACCGTCACCGCCAAGGAAGGGCGCTATGAAACTAAGGAAGAAAAATTAATTGTTTCCGGTGATGTGGTGGCCGTGACTGAGCACAATACCAAGGATCAAAATAAACCGAAAGACCCCCGTCGGCTGGAACTCAAAACTGACAGAATCACCTGGGAAATTAAAAATAATCGGGTTTTTGGCGATCGCCCGTTGACCCTGGTGCGTTTTGTTGATCAAACTGCCACCGACGAAGTAAAAAGCGACCAAGCAGAATTGTTGCTGAAACAGCAGTTGGTACATTTAGCGGGCTTAAATCAGTTTAAATCCGTTGAACCACCGTTACAAATTGCCGCCGAACCGATCAGTTGGTACTATTTGACTCGTTTTGTGACCACCGATAAGCCGATTAGTATTGTGGATTATAAACAACGAATTACAGTGCGGGGTAACCGGGGAGCCGTCAATCTGGCCGCCGGTATTGCCAAACTAGAACAGGGCACTAATACCACGAGCCAAGAACAACAATCCCAACTATATGCGGATGAGTTGACCTATAACTTTGGTCCCCAAACGTTGCAGGCTAAGGGCAACATTGTTTATGAGCAACAAAAAGGCGTAAAGTTTAACCTCACTGGGGATTTGGCCCAGGGTTCTTTGCCTGATAATAATGTGGTGGTAACCAGTACCAGTCCAGAAAGGGTAGTCACAGAAATTTTTCCTAATCAGTAGAATATGATTATGCTGTCTCTTATA
>NZ_JADEWJ010000359.1:0-3105 GCF_015207725.1 Synechocystis sp. LEGE 06083 | reverse complement strand
GAATGGGAGGGGGACGGGGGACGGGAAGATGCTAGAACCACGGCAATATGGGGTTAGGGGTCTGGATCGAAATTAAAGGGCATTTTATCATGGTGGGCAAAGGTGCCAGGGGGGTTATCAATCCTTGCCCCGGCGTTTAAGCTCCATTTTCACCGCTTCCACCACCGTTTGAATTACTTGCACCCGAGCGAAATATTTATCGTTGGCGGGCACCACTGTCCAGGGAGCGGCAGGGGTGTTGGTGCGGGCAATCATTTGGTTAACGGCAACATCATAGAGGGGCCATTTTTCTCGGTTGCGCCAGTCCTCATCCGTGAGTTTGTATTGCTTGAAGGGATTGTTTTGTCGTTCTTCAAACCGGGCTAACTGTTCTTCGGGGCTGATATGGAGGAAAAATTTCACCACCACATAGCCTTCCGCCGTCAACTCCGCCTCAAACTCATTGATTTCCCGGTAGGCCCGTAACCATTCTTTTTCCCGGGCAAACCCTTCCACCCGTTCCACCATTACCCGGCCGTACCAACTGCGGTCAAAAATACCGATTTTTCCGCCGGGGGGAATACGACGCCAAAAACGCCAGAGATAATGGAATTGGGCTTCTTCCTGGGTGGGGGCGGCAAAGGTGTTGACCTGGTAACTGCGGGGGTCCAGGGTGTCCGTTAAACGTTTGATGGCTCCCCCCTTGCCAGCGGCATCCCAGCCTTCAAACAGAGCAATCACTGGCACTTTTTCCTGGTAAATCTTAGCCTGTAATTTACGTAATTCAATCTGGCTATCCCGCAACCGTTGCCGATAGTCATCCTTGCTTAGTTGCGCGCTCAAATCCACTTTAGCGAGGAAATTGGGCTCGGTGGGGAGCAATTCCTTTTGGGGCGGGCTTGGTTCAATTTTGACGTTGGCCCTGGCCCGTTTTTGGTCTAGGGCTTGGACAATCACTGCCACCAGTTGGGACAGTACTTTTACCCTGGACCACCGTTCACAGTCTCCCTCCACCAGAGTCCAGGGGCCGTAACCAGTGCTGGTATAGGTGAGCATTTCTTCCACGAGGGCGGAGTATTCCTGGTAGCGTTTTTCCTGTTGCCAATCCTCCGGCCGCACCCGCCACATTTCTAGCTCGTCGGCCTCGTATTTTTTTAGGCGTTTTTTCAGTTCTTTTTGACTAATATGTACCCAAAATTTGGCGATCGCCGCTCCGTCCTCCACCAACTGGCGCTCAAAGGCGTTAATATCCCGCATCACTAGGGGCACGTGGACCGCGGGAATACGACCAAATAACCGCTCTTCTAGACAATTGGTGTACCAACTATGGTAGAAAAAGCCCAAACTGCCCTTGGGGGGAAGCTTTTGCCAAAAACGCCAAAGAAAAGGGTACATTCTTTCCTGTTCATTGGCCGCAAAGATAGGATTAACGGAAAACCCCCTGGGGTCCATGTAGTTAACAATTTTCTTCAGCAATGTGCCCTTACCGGCGGCGGCCCAACCCTCTAGGACGATGATCACTGGAATTTTTTCTTCCCAACAGGATTGCTGCAGACTCCGTAACTGCCGCATCAAATCCTCTAGTTGTTCTTTGTAACTTTCTTTATCCAGTTTGAGGGAAAGGTCGAGGGCATCTAGCATAGGCGATCGCCAGGGGGAAGGAAGAATGATTGTCGGCCTCAGTTTAGGCCAGAAACCCAGGAAAAGATCCCTTGGTTATAATGTGGGGGCCTCTGCTTTAACCGCCCATTCCAACGGTTTTCCATGCAAAATCTCGGTTTACAATACCCCCTTTTTGGTCCAGAAATCCAATGTCCCCACTGTCGGCAAACCATTCCTGCCTTGACCTTAACGGACACCTACCTCTGCAATCGCCATGGAGCCTTTGAAGTTAATCCCGACACGGAGGACCTAGTCCATTTGCAATCTGGAAGGCACTGGCGCTTTTGGCAGGGAGAATGGTATCGGCAACATACCCACCCCGACGGTATCCGCTTTGAAATTCATGAAGCCTTGGACCGTCTCTACACCGAAGGTTACCGGGCCACCAAGGTAATCATTGCCCACCGTTACTACGATTTGGTCAGCGTTTATCTGCAACGGCAAGGTAGCTGGCGTAATCCCGAAGACAGGGATAGCCCCCTGCCCCGTCTTTACGGTCTGCCGGTGGAATTTAGCTCTCCGGGTACGGCGGATGATTGTTGGCGGGTAATTAACTTTGACCTGGAAAAGGAAAAGGGCATTCCCAAGCGCTACCCTTACTTTCGTTTGTTTGATTAGTTCGGTTAAAGTGGACTGAACCGAGTCTTTCAACTTCCATTCAATCAGCGAACAAATCCAACGGGAAATAACCATAGGTGCCCGCCAGGGCTTCATCCTCCGTTTGGCAGGAAATCAACACCCCCCGGTAACTACCTTCGTAACTGGCCACATAAAATCGCAGGGATTGGCTTTGGCATTTCAAATATACTGGCCCTGGGATGGTCTGCTCTTCCATGGCGATTGCCCCGTCGTAGTCCAGGGCCCGGAGGTATTGTCCCAAGGCTGCTTCGGCACTGCTTTGATCGTCGGCACAAATGCCAAAATTTTCCGCTTCGCTCTCGCCACAAACCCAGAGAATGGCCCGGCGTAGGTCATCCCGTTCTTGATCATTCTGGGGAATGCGAATTTCCAAGCGACTGTAATCCTTTAACAGAGCCAACGGAGCAGAACCGGAACCATCCATACAAAATCCTATAAAACCTTGGAGAAAAAAGTTCCCACCGCCCAGCCTACCATCGTTCGCCCCCTAATCTGGTGCAACTGAAACGGCGATCGTGGCGGATAATGGGAATATTTCCCTGGCGCCGCCTAAAATTCCACGGCCTTAACTATTATATTTAACTGCCCCTAATTTCAGCCCATTATGCAAACGTCTCCCCTTCCCCGTCGTACCAAAATTGTCGCTACCATCGGCCCTGCGACCCAAAGCAAGGAAGTGCTGAGACAATTAATCCAAGCCGGTGCCACCACTTTCCGCCTCAATTTTTCCCATGGGGACCATAGCTACCATCAACAAAGTATCCGTTTGATTCGTCAAATTGCTTTTGAATTGAACCAACCGGTGGGCATCTTGCAGGATTTACA
>NZ_JADEWJ010000358.1:0-3114 GCF_015207725.1 Synechocystis sp. LEGE 06083 | reverse complement strand
TTTGATTATTGCTCGACTCCCACTTGTCGCAGTAGTTGCCACGGTCCCAATTGTTGTAACAACTCCAACTGTTGTTGATTTTTTACCAGTAAGCCACCGGCAAAACCCAACGCATTAACTTCAATGTCTTGGTAGGATTGTTGGGAACGGGGCACGATCGCCAAAAACTCCCTAGTCATTAACAGATTGTAGGGGTGGGGTCTCGCTCCCACTGTGGTTTGTAATGACAATTGCTGCAACATATCCCGATAAATTTGGTAACATATCTTGCCTCCGTCGGCTTGGTTAATCACGTCCATGGTGAGGGGGGCGATCGCCGTTTGGAAGGGTAGTTTTTTTGCTTGAATAAAATGATCAGCCAGGGGAAATTTTTGACTATTTTCCACCAAAGGAAAGGGAATCCATTGTAAATGACGGTGGGGTTGACTGGCCCCCGCTTTAGGGCCGCTGTTATAAAATACTAATCCTTCTTTTTCTTTTAATACCTGCACCGCCGCGGTGAAATCCCCTAGGGTCAAAGGATTTTGTTGATCTTCAAACTCCCGCGTGACAATTAATAAATGTTGATCTACTACCTTGAATTTATTTAGTAATCCCAAATGGGTCTGGGAAAAATGTCCCACAAATAGATCGGGGTCGTAGGGCAAAAATGGATTAATTTTCTGGCGATGTTGGTGTTCAGTGGTAATTTTTTTGCGATGGATTTGGGTCAAAATTCGTACTACAAAATTTATTTCTCCTGCCTCCAGGGTAGTTACCGCTGTATTGATGGGTTGGAGGGCACCGGTTTTGAGGGCGTGGTCACTCTGGGCTAGTAAACGGGGCCACAATTGACCGGGGAGGAGATAGGATTCAGCCATGGTGAGGGAAAAATAGGTAACTACGTTCTCGGCACAGGGCAACAACAATTAACCATTAGCAAAACCCCTGATTATGCCCATGGGGAACACTGCCAAGGGCGAAATTTTGCTGGAGCCGTTCCTTGATCCTACACCGCGCAGTGGAGAGCACTACCCGTCAAACAACCTGTAAAGACTGATTATCTTCCCAAATGCTACTATCTACATTCAGTTGGCTCAATTTGGTGCGGGCTAAGTCGGCCCAGAAATTACGGTGGCGGCGATCGCCAAGGTAAATTTGGTCATTATCTTCAGCTTTGCCACAGGCTTCAATAAAAAAGTAGGCCAATTGCTTAGCAGTGATGTCAGAACCACTAATCTGAAAATGGAAAAGTAAATCCCGTCGTTGGGGGGCGGCAACGTGGGCATAGAGCATGGTGAAATCATGGCTAGCCCCATGGTCAAACATTTGTGGTCTAGGCATGGATTGATTACCAAAACTCTCTGTATTCGTGCCCTTTAGTTGGGAAACTAAGAGTAAATGTCGTAGGCTTGGGGTCGCGGGCAAAACGCCAGAATAGTACAAAATCAAGGGGGCAGTCAGATTTTGAGAAGCTTTGAAATTCCAATTGGCTTTATCCAGGGGAAAATAAGTCAAAAACTGATGCCATTCCGACATAGATGTGGGCATACTTTTACCAAGAATTTTAGTCAAATCTTGATTTAACTATTGTTTATTTTAGCAATTGTCTCACCATAGTTGGTGATTAATCCCACCGCTAATCAGATAATACTATTACTACAGTTTGGGAGAAAACTGACCCTAATCGTCATCATTTCTGCCCTGTAAATTGCCTTCACCATTGTCAGTCAAGCCATTCTGCCCTAGGATAACATTCGTCATGAAGCGGAATCTGTGAGGTTGCAATGGGTCATAAATATGATGTCTATGGTATGGGAAATGCCCTGGTGGATATGGAATTTGAGGTTACCCCAGAGCAGTTAGCCAGCCTAGGCATTGATAAAGGGGTGATGACCTTGGTGGAAGAAGCCAGGGAAAATGAACTAATCGCCCAATTGGCCCAACAGCGCGGCAAACAAAGCAGTGGCGGTTCTGCGGCTAATACCCTGGTGGCCCTGGCCCAACTGGGGGGTACGGGTTTTTACGCCTGCAAAGTGGGCAAGGATGAGGCCGGAGCCTTTTATCTCCAGGATTTGAACGATTGTGGTCTCGATACCAACCCCCACCATGAAAGCGCCGGGGAAGGTATTACTGGTAAATGCTTGGTTTTTGTCACCCCCGATGCCGATCGCACCATGAACACATTTTTGGGGATTAGCGGTAGTTTGTCGGTGACGGAAATGGATTGGCCAGCGTTACGGCAATCCCAATATCTTTACCTGGAAGGATATTTGGTCACCTCCCCCAGTGCAAAGGCCGCCTGCATCGAAGCTAAGGCGATCGCCGAACAGTCCGGGGTGAAAACCTGTCTCTCCCTATCTGATCCGAACATGGCCAAATTTTTCCAGGATGGCTTAAAGGAAATGCTAGGACAAGGTGTAGATTTATTGTTTGCCAATGAAGCGGAAGCCCTAGAAATGGCCGGTACTTCAGACCTCAATCAGGCGATCGCCTACTGTAAAAGTATTGCCAAAAACTTTGCCCTCACCAGGGGCGGAGAAGGGTCACTAATTTTTGATGGCGAGAATTTATTAACCATTAGTACCCCTAAGGTCCAACCCATTGATACGGTGGGGGCGGGGGATATGTACGCCGGGGGATTTTTATATGGTTTAACCCACGGCATGGACTATGAAAAGGCTGGGCAATTGGCATCGGAAACAGCATCCAGAGTAGTTACCTGTTACGGCCCCCGCTTGGCGACGGCAACACTGCAAGAGATTTTGCAATCTGTTCAGGCAGTTTAAGATAGGAAAACTATTTTCCCAAAGTCATATCGCTCTACTATTAGTCTAGTTAGGTAATTTTCAAATGAATCCCCAGAAGCCTTTGATAGCAAGGCTTTTAAGCTGTGTACTTAATAAAAAGTCTTGCTTTTGTATTTTTACGTTGGAAGAATCCTGAAATTCTTTTCTGGTAGGGATTTCATGGAGTAAAACCAAACGATTGATTCCCAGACTCAGCAAAGAGCGATAAAACCTGTAACTTGGTCAAGGATTAGAAAAAAAGCGATTAGTACTGGTGGAAAAGCAAAAAAAAGCGGCCAGTTTCGTCCCCATTGAATTAGGTTCGGAAACTAGCCCTGTGCTACAT
>NZ_JADEWJ010000357.1:0-3121 GCF_015207725.1 Synechocystis sp. LEGE 06083 | reverse complement strand
GCATTTACACTACCATTGCCGCTATGATTGGAGCGATTATTGCTTTTTTGATTGGCCGCCACCTCTCCAGAAATTGGGTAAGGCAAAAAATAGCAAAATATCCAAAATTTCAATTGCTCAATGTTGCGATTAAAAAAGATAATTGGAAAATTGTTGCTTTAACTCGTCTTTCTCCCATTTTTCCGTTCAATTTACTTAATTACGCCTTTGGGGTCACTGATGTTTGTATAAGGGATTATATCACTGGTTCTTTTGCTATGATTCCAGCTACAATTATGTACACTTACATTGGCTCATTAGCTACGGATTTAACGACCATTGGTGACAATTTTAATGGTACACCCCAATTGATTCAGTGGTTCATGCGCATTTGTGGCTTGGGGGCAACAATATTTTTGTTTGTTTATCTCAAGCAATGGTCAGACAAAGTTTTCCATCAAAGTCTATCTAACTTAGAATCAAAAAAGTAAGTTAACACATCTAATTCAGTTATCAAGTTTTTGTCAGCTAAAATTAACGATGACCTATCTCCAAACCACCGCTGATTTTTACGCCGAAGTTGCCCAGACTCCAGAAGTGGGACTCTGTTGCGTTCAGAGTAGCCCTCTGCAACTGCCGGGCTTAGAGATTCCCCGCTCCATGCAAGAAATGAACTATGGCTGTGGTAGCACCGTTCATCCCAACGAGCTGAGCGATAACCCAAAAGTGCTTTATGTCGGTGTTGGTGGTGGGCTAGAGGCACTACAATTTGCTTACTTTTGCCGTCAAGTTGGGGCTGTAATTGCAGTGGAGCCTGTAGAGGCGATGCGTCAGGCCGCTAATCGAAATTTACGGTTAGCCGCTGAAGAAAACGATTGGTTCAGTATCGATTTTGTGGATATTCGGGCAGGGGATGCTTTTACTCTGCCGGTGGCGGATAATTCGGTAGATGTGGTGGCGCAAAATTGCTTATTTAATATTTTTGAGCCGGAAGATTTATCTCGAGCTTTGCAAGAAGCATATCGAGTTTTAAAACCCCATGGTCGTTTAATAATGAGTGACCCCATTGCTACTCGGCCTATTCCCCGACATCTGCGTCAGGATGAAAGGCTCCGGGCCATGTGTTTATCCGGGGCATTGACCTATGAAGAATACACTCAGCATTTAATTGATGTCGGCTTTGGGCAAATTGAAATTCGGGCCCGTCGTCCCTACCGTTTACTTGATTCTGTTACTTATCAGCTAGAGCAAAATTTGTTGTTAGAAAGTCTTGATTCCGTTTCCTTTAAAGTCCCGATCCCCGATGACGGGGCCTGCATTTTTACTGGCAAAACTGCTATCTACGCTGGTTCAGAACCTCTATTTGATGACCAAGCTGGCCATATTTTTCAGCAGGGAGTTCCTAGTGCGGTATGTGATAAAACAGCCTTAAAATTAAGCTCTACTTATCCAGATAAAATTCTGATCACTGACTCGACTTGGCATTATGATGGCGGTGGTTGTTGTTAAATTTAGTCTAATTGATCTTTGGCGATCGCCAGATTTTGCCCTCTTGTGTAGTCAACTTTGAGTAATATGGTTCAACACCTAGAAATTCCTTCACAAAAATATCCCATAACTCCCTTTGCCTCTAAGCTAACTGGTCCCTTGGGTAAGCAAAAAATTTCTACTCTCCAAATCAATTTAGGTAAACGCTGTAATCTAGCCTGTAGCCATTGCCATGTAGAAGCTAGTCCCAAACGTACCGAGGAAATATCACCTGAAGTTTGCCAACAACTAATTGAAATTATTCAAAAATTCCCCCAAATTAGGGTAGTGGATCTCACCGGGGGAGCTCCGGAAATGCTCTATGGTTTTAAGCCCATTGTGAAAGCGGCTAGAATGATGGGAAAAGAGGTGATTGTCCGCTCTAATTTGACCATTTATTTTGAAATGGGATTTGCAGATATTCCGGATTATTGTGCCCAGCATCAAGTGAAAATCGTGGCATCATTGCCCTGTTACCTGGAAGATAACGTCGATAAAATGCGTGGCAATGGGGTTTATGAAAAATCAATTAAAGCTCTGCAATGGTTAAATAAACTTGGTTATGGTAAGGATACTAATTTAGTTCTTGATTTAGTTTATAATCCTCCTTTGCCAACTTCAGATAAATTTTCTCTACCCCCTCCCCAGGAGCCCCTTGAACAAGATTACAAAAAATTCCTCAAAGACCATTTTGACATTAGTTTTAATCACTTATTGACCATTACAAATTTACCCATTGGTCGAAGCAAATTCCACCTTGAAAAATATCAATTACATCAAAAATATTTGAGTTTTCTGGAAAATAATTTTAATCCAGACACAGTTGACAGTTTAATGTGCCGCAACGAACTTTCCATTGACCATTTAGGTCGTGTTTATGATTGTGATTTTAATCAAATGGAAAACATTCCCGCTGAAAATAAATTCAATCAAAAGTTAACTGTTGCTGATCTAATAAAAGCTGAAAATTTAGACTTAATTCAAAGAGTTAAAACCGCCCAATATTGTTATGGTTGCACCGCTGGTTCTGGTTCTAGTTGTGGAGGTGCACTAATTTGATCTTAGTTAGCTTTCTCTATTTACTTCCCCCTTGATTATATGTTTATCCATTGGCTAAAAAAACAATTTTTAATTTCCCAAAGGCAGAGTTTTTACTTTTTGGTTATTTCCACTTTTAGCCTTGTCATAATCTTTTTTGCCAGTCCGGCTCTAGCTCAGGAAACAGGCACCGGTGGCTTCAATCCCCAAAATTGGTTGCTTAATGCCCTGCAATGGATTGACGACTTAGGCACGGCCGGGGCGATCGCCTTTATTTTGCTTTACATAGTCGCAACAGTGGCATTTTTACCAGGATCAATCTTGACCCTAGGGGCTGGGGTTGTGTTCGGAGTAGCGCTCGGATCAGTCTATGTTTTTGTTGGAGCTACTTTGGGAGCTACGGCAGCTTTCCTGGTGGGACGCTATCTCGCCCGGGGCTGGGTGGCCAAGAAAATTGCCGGTAATCAAAAGTTCAAAGCCATTGATGAAGCGGTGGGTAAAGAAGGCCTAAAAATTGTCATTTTAACCAGACTTTCTCCAGTGTTTCCCTTTAATTTATTAAATTATGGTTATGGCA
>NZ_JADEWJ010000356.1:0-3154 GCF_015207725.1 Synechocystis sp. LEGE 06083 | reverse complement strand
ATCATACCTAGTCTGGGGTAGCCTCTGTTATTGGTTCCCTTGGGGGAGCAAAGCCAACGGCATGGTCTGGTAAGTTCCACTTTTGGGCCAGGGCTAACACTTGACCCCTGGCGATCGCCGTTTCAAACACGGAGGAGAAAATGGCGGGAATGGGATGGGATTTTAACCAATTACTCAGCACCCTGGGATCCCCCATAATGGCTGCTTTGAGGATGTAAAGCCCCGGCCAACCCTCGTCGTAGAGTTTTTGCAGTTGGGGTAAGCTACACACTGCTTCGTCCAGGGCAATGGGGGTGACAAAATTTCGTTGCAGTCTAAACATTTCAGCAATTTGCCCAGGAGGTAGGGGTTGCTCCAGGTATTGGACTTTGGGCGGAGAATTTTCCCTTTGGCGATCGAGCAGGGTTAACCATTGTCGGGCCAGGGCAGGAGTTAAACCACCATTGGCATCGAGGCGAATTTGACAGCCCTCCGGTAACTGTTGCCATAACTGCCTATACAAATCTCTTTCTACAGCAAAATCCCCGACGCCAATTTTCCATTTCACCGTGCTAGTTCCCAACTGGGGATTGGAGGCGAGATAGTCCAAAACAGCCTCCCCCGTGGGTAAAAGTTGGCAATAACTGAGAGAGTTGGGGAAATTTTCAATCAAACTGCCGCTTTCTAGTTCCCACTCCGCCCCTCCAAAGGCAAACTGGCAACAGGGTAGGCGATCGCCAATTTCCCTAATCTGATCTGGCGTAATCTGACCTTTCAAACCATGGCAAAAATCCGTAGCGCTGGCCAAATCCTCCGTACCAAACCACGGTAAGGGGGCAATTTCTCCCCGGCCCCTGTTTCCCCTTTGGTCAGTTAACTCCACAATCAAACCCTGTCGCCGTTCCCAATAGCCATGGGCTGTCACCACTGGGTTAGGCAGGGAAAAATTGTAAGAATAAAAGTTGACTTGATAGGATTTCCCCATGGAGCAGGCTGGGTTCAAGGGCTCTATTAATCTGAAAAAATAAAGAAAAGAGAGGTGTTTTTACCTCCCTTGATAAAATTTCTAACAACAGTTCACCGATTAACTAACTATTACCGTTGACTAAATTGTCAGCACCGTCAACCACCTTGGCCGAGACAATTTTGTCCCCTTCGCTTAACTGTTCCAAGGTTTCTTTGCCATCCACTACGTAACCGAAGACAGAATAACGGCCGTCCATCAAATTAAATCCCGGTGGAGTTAGTTCCGTATCAAATTTAAAGAAGAAAAATTGGGAAGAACCACCATTGGGTTCCGTTTCCGGCCGGGCTAAGGCGATCGCCCCGTAGGCATTGAAAGGCAAAGCTAGTTCCGGTAAGTACATACCGGCATCTTCCAAGGTCATGCCATAGATGGGCCCTTCTTCCCCTTTAACTAAAATTTCCAGGGGAATGGCGCGATATTGTTTGGTTTGGGGGTCAATAAAGCCCGCTTCTGGCCCTGGGGGATCCCCCGCTTGGGTCACAAAGAAATCTTCTGAACGGATGAAAGGTAAACCGTCATAGAATTTGCGTTGCACCAAATCCACAAAGTTACCGGCGTTAATGGGGGCGCTATAGCCATCCACCACAATGGTTAGGGGTCCTTTATTGGTGGTCATTTCCACCGTGGCCCGGCCGTTCAGTTGGGGCAGGTTGGCAAATTCTTCGGGAATAGCAAAGGGGAAATCCGTCACCATCAGAGCTTCCAAATCTCCGATCGCCGTCAGGGCCGATTGACGCAGGCCAATCACCTCTTCCTTATCTTTCGCATCCACCGCTGCGGCCAAATCAGTTAAATCAGTTTTGACAGTGTCCAATAAGGTTTCCGCCTCTGCTTGGCGATCGGCCGGTACCCCAGCGAGAATTTTATCTTCCTTCAGGGTGATGGTCAGATTAGCAGCCCGCACATCTTTTTTAATCGCCGGCCAACGCTTTGCCCGGATATGGTTAGAAATATCTTCCAAGCTATCCTGCAAGCGCCGCACCTCTGGATTATCGATGGGCAGAGCGTAGCGCAAAATGGCATTGGGATCCGTAATGGCATTGCCCTGGGCCAAAGCACCCAACAGCATCGGCTGGCCCAAAGGTAAGCTCCACCCCGGCATCGCCCAAGTCAGGGATAGTAGTGTAAGTACCAGGGACATCAAGCCAAACCGCAGGCCCTGTCGGGTAATTATCCCCAGGGGAATTTTAATAATTTGCATCATAATGATTGTGGTTTGTTCTCCAGCATAGGGGGCAACAGCAAAATTTTCCCACTTCAACGCCCCCATCCCCTAGTAGAATGTTGGGTGAACTTTTGAGTCTTTCTTGGCTTCCATGATATCCAGTAACGATTTTCGCACAGGTACAAGTATTGTGATGGACGGCGCAGTCTGGAAGGTGGTGGAATTCCTCCACGTTAAACCAGGCAAGGGTTCCGCCTTTGTGCGTACCAAGCTCAAAAGTGTTCAAACTGGCAATGTAGTAGAAAAAACTTTCCGGGCGGGGGAAACGGTGCCCCAGGCCAACATCGAAAAATCAGTCATGCAACACACCTATAAAGATGGGGACCAATATGTCTTTATGGACATGGAAACCTTTGAAGAGGTGAGCATTGCCCCGGATACCCTGGGAGACAAGGCCAAATTCATCAAAGAAGAGATGGAAGTTAGTGTGGTCACCTGGGATGGCACTATCCTTGACGTTGAATTGCCCACCAGTGTGGTGTTGGAAATTGTTGAAACTGACCCCGGTGTGAAGGGGGATACGGCCACCGGCGGCACCAAGCCGGCAATTTTGGAAACCGGTGCCCAGGTGATGGTGCCCCTATTCATTGCCCAGGGAGAAAAGATTAAGGTCGATACCAGGGATGGTTCCTACCTGGGACGGGACAATGCCTAAGCTGTGGTTAACTTGATCAATTGGGTAGATGGATTTTAACCCGTAGGCCCATTGGTCAGCTCAAGCTTTAATAATCGTATTTTGTTGTATTGGGGGGTGGGTGATTCGTGGCTATTAACTTTACGGAACTACGGGAATTGTTGGGGGTAATTTCCCAAAGTAATATCACCGAGTTCAGTCTCAAAAGCGGCGATTTTGAGGTGTCGGTGCGGAAGGATGCCGTGGTAGGTGGCGTTTCCGTTGCCCCCCAGGCCATCACCCCCCCATC
>NZ_JADEWJ010000355.1:0-3157 GCF_015207725.1 Synechocystis sp. LEGE 06083 | reverse complement strand
GGATTAAAGGCGATGGCATAGTCCAGCTCCGCAATGGCATCATCCCAATAACCCAAACGCATATAGCCCTGGGCTCTGGTGAAATGGTCGGTTGCCTGTTTTTGGGCGGCCTTGATTTCCTCTGGCTCAATGCCCAGCTCCCCGGCGATCGCCTCCAGTTCAGCGCTGGTGGGAATGCGCTGGGTGGATTGACTTAACTCGGTCACCCGTTGGATATAGTTCTCAATTACCCCGCTGTGGACCAATGCCATGGCCTAGTTGTCCTCGGCGCTAATATCTTCCCCGATAATTCTAGCTTAGGAGTTTGGCTAGGCCTTGGGGACGGGGACCAAAAGGGAAAACGACTCCATGGGAAAACAGGGAGCCGATTTTTGAGTGCTTAACAACTTGGAAACGGAAAAAATTAGGGTTAACCCCCCCATAACTAAAGGATAGGGAGTCTTTCAACCTTTAGAAGCGGAAATTCCCCTGCCTCGCTTTAGCAGAAAGGAGTAGTTCACAACAAGTTCTAACCGAACTGTTCTTCCACTTCCAAATCAAACAGCATTTTGAGGGAGCGCAGGCATTGCTTACGGGCTTCAATGTCCTGTTGGGCCCGCAGTTGCACCATGGGTTCATGGAGAATTTTGTTGACGATGCCCCTGGTGAGGGCTTCGATTACTTCTTGATGTTTTTCGGCAAACTCGCTGCCCAGACGGGAAAGGGCTTTTTCCAATTCCTGTTCCCGAATATCTTCCACCTTACTGCGGAGGGAACTGATGGTGGGCACCGTTTCCAGCGATCGCCACCAGAGGTCAAAGGCGGCAATTTCTTCTTCTAGTAAAGCCTCTGCTTGCCGGGCCATCTGCCGACGGCTGGCTTGGTTTTGGGCCACCACTTCCTTCAGGTCATCCACGTTGAAAGCCCGCACTTGTTCCATGCCGTGGACATCGGCGGCCACGTTACGGGGCACGGAAATATCCACTAGCATTAAGCTCTTCCGATTAACCACACAGCCAGTCAAGTTCTGGCAATCCAAAATCGGTTCCGTTGCTCCAGTGCTGGTGAAGACAATATCCCCAGCGGCGATCGCTGTAAACATATCGGTGAGGGGACAGAGGGTCAGTTGGGCTTGGGGGAATTGGTTGGCTAAATCCTGGGAACGGCGTTGGGAACGGTTGACAATGGTAATGTCCGTAGCTCCCTTGGCCAACAAATGTTTTACCAGCAGGCAAGCCATTTTACCGGCCCCGATAATGACGGTTTTTTGGCTCGATAAATCCACCTGACGATGAACCAACTCCACCGCGGCGGAACTAATGGACACAGCCCCCGTACCAATGTCCGTTTCTGTTCTGACCCGACGACCGGCCGTAATGGCCTGTTTAAAGAGGCGATCGAGCAGACGACCCACCCCTTTATATTTTTGTCCCAACTTATGGGTAGTACGCACTTGGGCGAGGATTTGCCCTTCCCCCAGCACCAAACTTTCCAGGCCAGCCGCCACCCGCATCAAATGGCGCACCGCATCTTCGTGGAGGAGGGTAAACAAATAACGGCGTAGGGTTGCCAGGGGAATATTGCCAGTTTCGGAAAGGAATTGGGTAATTTCCACCACCCCCTTTTCTGTGTCCGTCACCACCGCGTAAATTTCCAGGCGGTTGCAGGTGCTAATGACAGTGACTTCTTCGATGTGGGGATAACTCCGCAGATGGGTTAACGCTTCCTCCAACTTAGCTTCTTGGATGCTGAGTTTTTCGCGAATTTCCACCGGGGCTGTCTTATGGCTCAGTCCCACAACGGCAATATTCATGGGTTCTCCTAAAGGATTCTCTAATAAGGTGGTGGTCGCAAAAATTACGACGTTTTTTGTTAAACAAGTTTCTCTAATCTTTGCAATGTAGTCCGAATGGCAGACCACAATCAAGGGTCAATACCGCCGGGGCTCATGAATTTTTGTTAAGTAAAACTAGCTCCGGTAACCATTGGGAAGTTTGCAAAATCTTTTGTAGGGATAATTCTTTTTCCAGCAAACAGGCGTGGCCGCTGTGGGGCAATATTTTCACCATGGCCTTGGGAAGATGGGACTGTAACTTGTGAGCTTCTTCTACGGAAGGCAGCAGT
This sequence comes from Synechocystis sp. LEGE 06083, assembly GCF_015207725.1. Taxonomy (NCBI): domain Bacteria; kingdom Bacillati; phylum Cyanobacteriota; class Cyanophyceae; order Synechococcales; family Merismopediaceae; genus Synechocystis; species Synechocystis sp. LEGE 06083. The sequence continues at coordinate 1,054 of NZ_JADEWJ010000355.1, read as the reverse complement.
AAATCCCGGCCACTGGCCAAAATTAAGCTGGGGGCGCTGATTTTTCCTAGGTCTAATCCCTGTTGGTTGAAATTTTGCAATAGGGCCAACCTTTGGGCCACGATCGCCGGAGGAATGGAGCGCATAGCATTGAGCAATTGGCGACGATCCTGGGGCTGTAACCGTTCTACGGCGGCTAAAAAGGGTAGCCCGGTGAGGGTAGTAACTGTTTGCAAGGCATTGGGTAACCACTGATGGAAAGGAATGCCCCACTGTAACCAAGGGCGGCGGTCAAAGGCGGTGGCGGGATTGACTAAAATTAACTTGGCCACTTGCCGGGGATATAAACAGCTATAGGCCAGGGCCAAGCAACCCCCAAAGGATTCCCCACAGAGGTAGAGGGGCAACGTCAACCCCTCCTGTTGCTGGATTAGTTGGTGCAAGACGTTGGCGATCGCCGACCAATCGTCTGGGAGAGGCCCCGGAGTCAGGCGCAAAGCTAGCAGGTTAAAGTAATCCACCAACTCTGGCCGTTGCCGATAAAACAATTTACCCGTGCCATCCAACCCAGGCAAATAAAGCAAGCTGGGCCGTTGGCGATCGGGGGGATGAAGATTAACTAACTGCATTTTCTGTTAGATTTGTTGACGTAATTCTCTCCCTACCTATGGACGTTACCATTTATCTTCGTTGGTCCGCCTACGCTACGATCGCCAGTTTTATTTTCATGGTGCTGGCCTTTATCTTCCGTTGGGGATTCCGCTTTCGCCTGGTGGGGGTGACGAGCTTCATGACGGTTTTAACGGTGGGTATTTTTGGCCTCGGTTTGGGCATGTTTGACCGCCCAGCAGTGGAAGGGTCGGTGCGCTTCAATCGGGTGTATGACAATGGCGCCAATCAACTTGTCATTAGTGTGCCGGTGACCGTATCCCCCACGGAAGTGGAAGCCACCCTCAAACAGGCCGCCAATAATTACTTTTCCCTCGGCCGCATTTCCACCGATGGCAATGAACAAATGGTCATTCGGGCCCGAACTTTGGTCCATCCCCAGCCCGGCTTGACTAAACCCCTCCTG
>NZ_JADEWJ010000354.1:0-3163 GCF_015207725.1 Synechocystis sp. LEGE 06083 | reverse complement strand
AGATATGGCCTTCCAAATGATGTACCCCCAGAAAGGGCTTTTGGTGCACCATGGCCAATGTTTTGGCCGCCGTTACTCCCACCATCAACGCCCCGGCCAACCCAGGAGTCACCGTCACGGCGATCGCCTCAATGTCTGGCCACCCCAAACCAGACCCTTGCAAAGCTTGGTCGAGACAGGCATTAATTAAAAGCAAATGCTGACGGGAGGCCACCTCCGGTACTACCCCCCCAAAAACTTGATGGGTTTGTATCTGGGAAGAAACCACATTACTGCAAACGTTACGATTATTTACAATTGCCACCGCGGTTTCATCACAACTTGTTTCAATTGCTAAAATGATTGCCATTCTCTGCTAGTTTGAGTTTGATCCAAAAGACGACGGTTTATTAGCCCGGTCTTTCCTATTATCGGCTAACGATCTCCGGATCACGATAACAGGTTGCTCAACTGGCTTGTTTATGATCCGTTTTGTCTGCGGTGGGGCACATCGTGGACGTTAAAGTAGATGCTTGCGGAGGGGAATCTGGCCAAGGTTTCAGAACAAAAATGAGCTGGAACTAGACAAACCCAAGGAAGCAAGAATCCCACGCCTCTGGGTGAGGGAGTTGTCAATAGCCGCCTTTTTAGTCTTTTGTTTAACCAAGGAAACGATTTTTATGAAACATTTGTTGGCGTTGCTCCTAGCCTTTACACTCTGGTTTAATTTCGCCCCGACCGCTTCGGCGGACGATTTTGCCAATTTGACCCCCTGTAGCGAAAATCCCGCTTTCCAAGCTAAGTCCCAGAACTATCTCAACACCACCGATAACCCCAACTCCGGCAAAATCCGGGCCGAACGTTATGCTTCCGCCCTCTGTGGCCCCGAAGGCTATCCCCACCTGATCGTGGACGGCCGTTTCACCCATGCCGGTGATTTTCTGATTCCTAGCATTTTGTTCCTGTACATTGCTGGCTGGATCGGTTGGGTTGGTCGTTCCTACCTGATTGAAATTCGGGAAAGCAAAAATCCTGAAATGCAGGAAGTGGTCATCAATGTCCCCCTCGCCATCAAAAAGATGTTGGGTGGATTCCTCTGGCCCCTAGCCGCTGCTGGAGAATATACTTCTGGCAAACTGGTGATGAAGGATTCAGAAATCCCCACCTCCCCCCGCTAGTTAGGGACGGGGAAAGATTGGTGTTATTGCCCCATATCTAGCCCTCTTTAACTCTGAACTTATTTTTTGTTTATCTTTGTCAATTCTGGAGACTCAATTTATGGACGGTTTGAAATCCTTTTTGTCAACAGCTCCGGTCATGATTATGGCTTTGTTGACTTTCACCGCTGGCATTTTGATCGAGTTTAATCGTTTTTACCCCGATCTTCTTTTCCACCCCTAGTTTTACTGGGCAAGTGAATTTCTCTCACTATTGTGTGTGGTGAGACAAGACTTTGGCTAGGATTTACGATTGAAATCCTAGCCAATTTTTTTTGCTAAAAATAGTTGAATTACTAGATCAATCGGTTAATTTGCCTGGGTTGAGTAAATTAAAAGGATCTACTTGCCGTTTAAACATTAATTGGGATTCCGGCAGGGGTTGTACTGACCCGCCAGCTAAACTATAAGTGTGGGGATTGGCGATTCTGGCCCCTAAATTTTGGTGGGCTGCCATAATCTCTTCTAGGCGATCGCCGTTGGTAAATTTAACCAAAGGAAAACCAGCTAAACACATTGCCCCTTGGATGCGCATCATTTCGATGTGGAACATAATCTCGTTCCCAAAAAGTCTTTCTAGGGTAAGAATTTGTTCTAAATCTTGGTAGAAAAATACCTGGAGATAGGTGAGACTGGAATCCATGGCCCTAGCCAACAGGGTAGTGTGGTTCCAGTTAAATTCAATTAAATTAACTTTTTTGCCAGGGGCTTGGGGATTTTGCTCAAAAATAATTTGCCCTTTACTTGACTTGGCTAATTCCCTAAAAGCTAGCCAATCTAAGGCGGAAACAATCACCATTACCCAGTGGTCACCGGGCTGATAATAATTTTTTAAACCGCTGAAATATTGCGGAATGGGATGGCCTTGAATAGAAATTTCTTTGCTAACAATGCCGTCCTGGTTGGCTAAATTCTGGGCAAAGGCGATCGCCGCTGATAAATCAGCAAAACTAACAACGGCTTCCTGCCAGGGTAAGGCCGGGGCCAGGGGCAAAGTAATTTCGGTAATAATTCCATTGGTGCCATAGCCGTGGATGACCGGTTGGGCGGCCTCCCCAACTAAAACCAGCCGTTGGGGTTCCGCTTCCATGGTCAACACTGTGAGGCTCTGGACATTGCCGGGGTCAAAGAGGGTGCCATAGTTCACTGCCCCCATGCCGGTACTGCCGCCGCTGACAAAGCCCCCCACCGTCGCCGTTTGGTAGGTGGAAGGTAAGAGCCGCAATTCCCAGCCTATTTGTTTAGCCTGCTGTTCTAGCTTGCCTAACTTTACCCCCGGCTCCACCACTGCTCGCCCTGCTTCCAGGCTGACAATCCTTTGCATAGGGGACAAATCCAACACAATGCCCCCCTGGAGGGGAACACATTGGCCGTAATTGCCCGTGCCTGCCCCCCGCACTGTGAGGGGAATTTGATTGGCTACACAGCAACGGATCACGGCGATCGCCTCCGCTTCTGAGCAGGCCAACACCACCAGATCCGCCTGTTTACCCCGTAACTGCTCAGTCAAAATGGGGCTGAAATGGGCGTAATCGGTGGATAGTTTCTGCCTCTGCTGGGGGTCTTGAATCACCTCCAAACCCTCGGCCGCCAATGATGCCGCAATTGCTGACCAGTCCATTGCTGTGATCCCTTACTAACTCTGGATTATCTGGATTAGTCGCAGGCTCCCATATTGTTAATCTGCACCACTAACTGGTCAATGGCCCGCACGAGGTTATCTCCGGAGCGGCTCCAATCGTTGGCCAAAATGCTGAAAACCACAGTGCCGTGGGCTGGGGTGTTGGCATAGCCGGACAAGGCCCTTACTCCCCGCAGGGTGCCAGTTTTGGCAAAGACGTTATTTTGGGCCGTGGTGGCTTTCATGCGCCGGGCTAAAGTACCGTCCTGACCGGCGATCGGCATGGAAGAAACAAATAAACTGCTGTTATTGCTGCGGTACATGGCCTGGAGGGTATCCACTAAGG
>NZ_JADEWJ010000353.1:0-3168 GCF_015207725.1 Synechocystis sp. LEGE 06083 | reverse complement strand
GAGCTAAATGCACCCCGGTAAAATTATGGGGAGCCCGAATATCCGTTGCTAAAAACTTTTTACTAAACCACTTATTCATCCGTTATCGTTGGGGGGCACCATGAACGATCGCCGTTGCGTTCAATCTAAGCCTACCCCTTCGCCTGCCGGAGCAAGTCAGACTTTAACGTATTGTTGCAACAGTTTTTCCAATTGACTAACCGGGGCCCGGGGGGATAACCTCGGCAAAGTAATTTCCCCCGTCGGCGATCGCCACACTAGCACCGGAATTTCATATTGATAAGCGGCCCACCATTGTTCGTTGGTGGTAATGTCACGGACTTCTAGCTCAATCCCCAGGTTATCAATTTGGGCTAATTTTTCCATTAATCCTTCACAGAGATGGCAACCGGGCTTGCTATATAAAATTAATTCCATAATGTTGCGATTAGTTTCCACCATTGGTGCAGTCTTGTCTGTTTCCACTTTAAGGGCCAGGAAAACCCAGGTAGCCCTTAAAAATTAGTTCTGGTGTCCAGGGAATAAAGCCAGGCGATCGCCGACAGAATTAATAATAAAACCACCAGCCAATCCCCCCAACGGCTATAGGGGCTGAGATGCTGACGACGGTAAATGGGGGCGGCATGGATTTGATACTGGTTCATGGCCGATAACCAGAGGGTCTTCCCCCGGGGATTAATGATGGCGGAAAGGCCGGTGTTGGTGGCCCGGGCCAGCCATCGATCGCCTTCAATGGCTCGCATCACATCCAGGGCGTGGTGTTGGGCGGCCATGGTGTCGCTGTAATGAGCATTATTGGCGCTAGAAAGAATAAATTCTCCCCCCTGCAATAGCTGGGCCCGCAACAGATGGGGAAAGGCAGACTCGTAGCAGATGACCACCGCCGCCGGGCCAAAGGGAGTTGGTAAAACCTGGGGGCGATCGCCAGGGAGTAACTGCTCCTTGAGGGGGGAAAGCCGTTGGATTAATTGCCCCAAAACGTTACTGAGTGGAATATATTCTCCCAAGGGTACCAGCTTAACTTTGTCGTAGCGCCCCCGTAATTGTCCTTGGCTATCAATGGTAAAGAGGCTATTGGTGTAACCATCTCCCTTGGTGCCATAGGCTCCCAACCACACCGGCACTTGGGTTTGCAAAATAGCTTGGTAAAAACCACTCCTCGCCACCACCATTTCCCAAAGATAGGGTAAGGCTCCCTCCGGTGTAAGTACGATATCCACTCCCTGCCCCGCCAGTTTTTCATAGCCCTCTGTATAACCAGCGATCGCCCGGCGCCAACCTTCACTATTAAACTTAATTTGATTGGGGATATTACCTTGGATAATGCCCACATTAATGCTTTGTTCCGGTACATCTGCCAAGGGTTTTTGGTAAAGTAACCACCCTCCCCCCTGACAACCAAGCCAGATCACCATAGCCAGGAATAAATAAGGCCAAATACGGCCATGGTTGTTAGAGGTTTTAGCATCTAAAAAATCAATTAAACCTAATGCTAACAGCCCATTAATGGCCACAATAAAAGCGGTTAATAACGCCGGCCCACCCAAGGCTCCCCACTGCAAAAAATGTAACTGACTAGGGCTTTGGGTATAGGCCACCGGACTCCACCAAAGAATGGAATGGCTCCAGAGGATTTCCAAAGTACACCAACTGGCGGTACCCCAAAGAATGAAGGACAAATTTCTAAAAATAGGATTAACCGTTGTCCGGGCTGTGGTAATTTGCCAAGCTGCCATGGCCAACAACCAAACCCATACCAGGACAATGCCCCAAGCTGTGATTGCCAACCAACAAAAAGCGGCGATCGCCAGACTGGCCAACCAAGGTACCCCCAACCAAGTGAGGGGATGGACTCCGGTAATCCAAAATAAGGCGATGCCATAAAATCCTCCTCCCCAAGCTATGGCTGTTATCAACCTTGAAATTAAAAATTGTTTGAGCTGGGTAAAATTAAGCTTAGTGGGATTAGCTCTAAAAACCCAAAGCCAGAGGGGAATTTGTCCAAACCAAGCTGCGTAAGTCCAGCCTAAAGAAGCGGTAGCCAAACCCATAGCTATACCTCCCAACAATAGGAAGGTAAAACTTTTAGCTACGGTGCTGAATTTGTGGTTATCCAATCAGTTTTAATTCCCTAAAAATTCCAACTAAAGTTGCTGGGCTCGACTTTGGGCTTGGTCAATTAGGGTTTGGGCCTGGTCATAAACGGTAGTGCCTGGCTGTACCTTTTGTAGTTGATTAATAATTTGGCTAATTTCCCCCTTAATACGGTTGCGGCCTTGACTATCACTGCTGGGAGGGAGATTAGTTAATAGGTTTTGAATTTGGTTTTGGGCCTCGTCAAATTGGGCTATAGCTCCCTGTTCCGCCGCTAAATTGATGCGAATTTTACCAAGGGTTTCCGTATATTCCGCCAAAAAGGTTTGGGCTGACAAATATTGGGCATCTTGGGGTTGCACCATTTGCAATCTCTGGATGGCTTCTTGGTACAAATTAAGCACCTCCTGCCATTGATTCACCGTTAAAGGGGCCTGGGCAATGCTTTGATCAGCCCGCTGGGCAAATTGCTGGGCTGCCATCACCATGGTTTGGGTTTGATTTGTACCCGCCACTAAACCCGCCACCTGTTGAAATTCCTGTTCATAGTTGCGTAAACGATTGGTGGTTTGACTTCCGGCCAAGGTTTTCTCTGGGATTAGGGTCAATTGATTGATGGCCCCTTGCCAACTCGCGATCGCCGCTTGCCGTTGTTCGGGGGTAGTGGCCTGTTCATAACTAGTTTTGGCTCCTTGGATATTCTGCTCCGCCGTAGTCAGGGCCGATAGGGCATTTTTTTCCTGAAAAACCCTGGCTTCCATACGTCCCACCTGGGCCCTGGCCTGCTGAAATTCGTCGAAGGTGAAATTCCAAGAACAGCCCCCCATAAATTGGCACACTTTCACCGGTTCATAGCCAAGGAACCACACCGGCAACTGGTCTAAATTTTGCTGAGCGAGGCGCACTTTTTCCGCCCCCAATTCAATATCCGCTGCGCTGGTGGCATTATTCACCAACTGATCCGCCTGTTCTCCATGGGCGATCGCCTCGCGGTAATTCCTGTCCATACTCAGGTAACTGGGCAAAAGCAACATGGGCGCTACTCTGGCCACGGGCCGTCGCACCATCGGGTAG
>NZ_JADEWJ010000037.1:0-19756 GCF_015207725.1 Synechocystis sp. LEGE 06083 | reverse complement strand
GCAGAAGGCTTCTTCAAATACTTGGTCAGCGGCGATCGCCCACCGTTGTTGAAATTCCTTCCAAGTTTTGACGGGTTTATCTTCCTGGGCCCGGGCTAGTAAATCTTCCATCATGGCGGCAAAGCCCCGATATTGAATATCCGCTTCCAGGAATTGATAGTCCGCCATGGCCTGGGATAACTTGACCCAATCGTCAAAGGCCCGTAACAATTTGCCATTCATTTCCCGGCTGGGGCCCAGTAACGGCGATCGCATAAAACTGCCCAGATTTTTACTGTAGAGGGCATCGCCATAAAGATTGCTTAAATCTAGCCAGGCATGGATGTCGCCTGTGGGTAATTTGCCCAGGGGGGCGACGCTACTCTGCCAGGTGGAGAGCCAGAGTTGGGAAAATTTTTGTACTTCCTTGAGATAACACTGCCATAAACCATCCATGTCCCCCCGGAGAGCTTGGGTGCTGGTGGTGTATTGCTCAATCTGGGCTTGCAACTGTTCTAGGTAGCCCTGCACTGCCGCTTGGGCCGAACCATTATCCAATTTGGGCCACAGACTCTGCCAAGCTTCAAAGGAAAGTTTGAGTAGCTGTCCATAAAATTGCTGGGATTGGAGGAACTGCTGGGGCAAAGACTCAAAGGGCTGGGGGGCATTGTCCATCATCCCACCGGCACCCCCTTTGGCCATGAGGTCAAACCAATTTTTCCAAGCCTGACTACTGGACTCCAGCCAGAACTGACTGAGGGGAGTCATGAGCTCTGTCCAGGTTTTACTTGTCGATTCCATGGTCAAAATCCACCTTACTACTGGCCGCTACCTGAATTATGGCTCAGCTTTTTCGGGTGGCAACTGTTGATCTGGAAAATTTGTCATGGGAAGGGAGAATTACGACGGAATCTAGCCTTGACCGCCGAACTGCCGCTGATAAACTTCGTCTTCTTTTTCGGTGATAATTTTTAAATCTGAGCGGGGGTAGGCCACACAAAGCAAGGCATAACCCTCTGCCTGTAGTTCGGCCGAAACCCCCATGCCGTCCGCTTGATCCACTGTGCCTTCTGTGATCAATGCCGCACAGGTAGTACAAACTCCAGCTCCACAGGAAGTGGGCAACTGTATTCCCTCATCATCGGCCGCTTGGAGCACCGTTTTATCCTCGGGCACGGAAATGGTGTAAGTCTGACCCTGGTGTTGGATTTCGGCGGTGTAGGTGTTAACCATGACAAAGCGGTAATAATAAAAGGATTAATCGGATTTTTGGCCAATGAACACTCTAGCAAGTTTTGGATAGCCTGTTAACCAACTGGAGGCAGGCTCCGGCTGGCCACCATTGCGCCCATGGTGGTGGGCTAGAAAAATAATTTTCCATCGGCGATCGCCAGGGGGGAAGACCGAATCCGGTCCAGGGTGAACCCAGGTTAAAATCAGGGCATAATCTCCGTAACTCTTTTTAAATCAACAAGGAATTTTCTATGGCATCTAACAGTACGGCGGACGGGAAAGATCGTTTTTTTAGTGCTTTGATTTATCTGATTCCCCTCATTGATGCATTCATGTTCGGCAGTTTTTTACTGCAGCAATTTCCTATTTTGCAGATAATTTACTTGCCTATTATGCCCCTGTTGCAATTCTATTATCAGTTCCCCTTCGCTTCTTTTATTATTTTTATTGTACTGTTTATGGCGGTGGTTAGAAATAACAATATTTCCCACTTTATCCGCTTCAATGCCATGCAAGCCATCCTCATTGGCATCCTTCTATCATTGTTTGGCTTAGTTGTCGCCTACGTTATCCAGCCAGTGTTTGGCCAAGGATTAGTCATCGAAACTCTCTACAATTTTGCTTTCCTTGGTGCCTTAGCCTGTGGATTTTTTGGCATTGTTCAATCAGTGCTGGGGCGCTATGCAGAAATTCCCACCATTTCTGATGCAGCCTATTCCCAGGTGCGTTTTTAGTCATCCAAACTAACCGATTTTAACCTGACCAACCTGATTAACTTGAGCTATTTTTGTTGACCATGTCTGATAGTCGTTTAAATCTGGTGGCGATCGCCATTTTTCTGATGATGATGTCTGCCCTAATGGGGCCGATAGTCCACCTTTCCCCGGCCATACCCGCGGTGGCGACCCTAGGGATTTTGGGCATAATCACAGCAGATCAAATTAGTTGGCAAGGTAGGGGAACGGACTTTTTTGTCGGTCTCTTCCAAACCAAAGCAGAAAAAGAGAGGATTTTGTGCCATGAGGCGGGGCATTTCCTCGTGGCCCATTGCCTACAGGTTCCCATTACTAACTACAGTCTTAGTCCCTGGGAAGTTCTGCGCCAAGGGGCTGGCGGGATGGCGGGTATTCAATTCGATACGACTAATCTAGAAAATCAGTGTCGGGATTGGCACCTGCGTCCCCAAGCTCTGGAACGTTGGGCTACGGTCTGGATGGCGGGCATTGCCGCGGAAAAAATTATCTACGGTGAAGCCCAGGGGGGAAATGGCGATCGCCAGCAGCTACGCCAAGCCTTTCGTCGGGCAGGACTGCCGGAAATTAACCTAAACCAAAAGGAAAGTTGGGCCTTTCTCCAGGCCAAAAACTTGCTGGAACAACATCGCCAAGCCCATGGCCAGTTGCAACAAGCTCTGGCCCAGCGGCGATCGGTGGAAGAATGCCGTCATCTTCTCGCCCAACATCTAGGGGAGCCTGCTGTTAGTTCCAATTAACGAGTTAAGTTAGCTTAATTCAGTTGAAACGAACTTTTTTGGTGATTGCGACCCATTCATCTCCAAGCAGTGATTTTAGGGGATACCATTAGAACCATTACCCGCAGACTATGGTGTCGGTGTAGGGCTGTTATCATATCTATTATTGGGGGTCAGCACAATTGTCAAAAATGTTTCACATACCCACATACCCTACCCCAAACGCTATCGACGCCATTGGTCTGTGTCAGCAAGAATTCTTCCCCTAACATTCGCTAACTATCATGAAATTTAACACGGAATGCTTACCCGATGTTATCAACAAAATTGAGAGTAACCGCGAAAGAATTAGGCTCAAGAAAATCATTTACGGCTTGACCAACAAGGTTTGGGAAAACGATCCCAAAGTGGTGGGGGGCTGCTCCACCTACATGCTGTTAATGAACTTAATGAAAGTCCAACCAGAGATCAAACGTCTGGTGTCGGACATGTATAACTTGATTGAAAGCCTGAATCGGAAGCAAGCCTACGTGCCGATCGCCAAGAACTTGCTAGATATTATCGCCCCCATTTATGGCATCACTTCCGACAGCATCGGCCAATCATTGTTGGAAAACCTATTAGACGAAAAAGAAGAAGAGAAAAAACGTCAACGGAAAACCTGTCTTAATTTACTCGAAGTAGTAGTCAAAGATGAAATTTATAACGAACTACAAAAACTGCCCGTCAACGTGGCCAAATTTGTCAGCATTGCCGAGGTAGCTAGTTACACCCTCAACCGCCTACCGCCTATGTATGTGGCTAGTGAAGAAGGGAAAGCCTTTCAGATGCAACGAGTCGAACAAATGCGGGGGGAAATTCGTACCGCGGTATTGAGGGGGATTGGGGCAATTATGCGAGATCCTCTAAAAAAATCTACTCCCTTACAGGTAGATGAAATCGATTCCTTCAGCACGGCCCACTCCATCCTGATGGAGTTAGAGGAATTTGCCCGCAACATCGGCGTTGCCCAGGATAAAGTTAGTCTGGATGAACTTTCTAGCAAAATTCGTCGGGGCGTGAGAGATTACCATGCCGCCTTATTAGACCTCGAACAAGTGCTAGACGTCTATGGCATTGCCTACGAAAAAATTACTGCTAAAAATTTAGCCTCGGTGGTGCGCAAAATTCTGCGGCAAGTTGAAAAAAATCAACGGGATGGACACTATAGCACCAATTCAGGAGATGGTTTATCTGGCAGTAAAAGAAGTCATGGAGAGGAAATGGATGCTCAACAGACATCCATTGTGGAGTTTGGTAACTATGGCGACGAAGAAAATAAGGAAAATAGCGACGAAGATTTTGCTAGCTCCATTCGTGACTGGTACACCTTTTAGGGGCATCGGCATCATTAAAGCGACCCTATGTCATCGTTCCTGTTTGACTTTGCTCCTTTCTAGGGGCAGCGGTGGAGAAATTTTGCTCCAGCCAAGTTAAGCAGGTTTGATTGAACTTGGTGGGACACTCATCGTGCAAACAATGGCCGACCCCTGGCCAAAGTTGAAACTCGATTTTGTTATTTAACTGGGCAAATTGCTTCCCATACCGACAGGGAATGAACCGATCGCCATCTCCCCAAAGCAACAATATGGGTAAATCGAGGCTAGGCAATACTTCCTTCACTGACGGCGCAAAATGGGGCTGGCGCACAGAGCCAAACAATTGTCGAAAAGCAACCTCAGCCCCCAGATCCTGAGGAGGGGAGCAAATAATCTGCACCAATTCTTCTTCAAACTGCTCTGGATCAGGCTGTTCCTGCCGTAAACCATAGGCCAAACCAGCCCAACGCCGAATAATCGGGGGACGACGCACAAACTTGAATAGGCCATTGAGCAACCAAGGGGGAGAGAAAGCATTTTCTATCTTTTCAATCCAAGGCCGAAAAAAACGGGGGGCGGCCTGCTGACGGAGGGACACATCGGGCAAACTGGCCATAATTAATCCGGCCACTAGGGCTGGACTTTCTGCCGCCATGGTCAAAGCCACCAGGGAACCAATGGAATTTCCCACTAGCACCGTGGGACAACCAATTATTTCCCGACAAAAATCCTCCACTTGGTCGGCCCAGGAGTAGGCGCTGTAACGTTCGTTGGCCTTGCGCGAACCACCAAAACCGAGTAGATCAATGGCATAAACGCTGGTGTGCTGGGCAAACACCGACAGGTTATAACGCCAATGTTCGATCGCCGCCCCAAAACCATGGATGAGCAACAGGGGGGGTAAACCAGTGGCCTCGGGAGGATGACGAAAACTGTACCGAATTTGCCAGCCCCGCCAACTCCATTCCCGCTGACAGCCAATACGGCCATCCCATCGGTTTACGCTGCCTGGGTTTGTCCCTTGTCCACCCTGGGCCTGGGTGATGGGAATGTCATCAATCAATTGTTCTCACCATCGTAATTAAGCTTGAAATGGATGGGGGCACAAAAATCATCAATACCTTGCTCCAAAACGTAGGCCACCACCAAAGGCGCCAACAGGGGATGACAGACTTTGCGGTCGCTGAGGTGACTGACCACTGCACTGATGTTGTTGTCCTTCAGGGCCCCAGGAAAATCCCCCTCACAAATGGCTACCCGACATCTTTTGGCCAAGCCTTCTAGCCAGTCATTGCGATCGGGCTGTTGCCCCACTTGGATGCCCAGGGTCAAAGCTGCATCTTCTAAATTACCTTCACAATCCTCGATGGTATCCAGCGCCTGCATCGCCTCCACAGAGTGGGCAAGTTGGTCACGGTAACGGGCGATCGCCTGGGAGGTAATGGTGGTCATCGGCTTTTCAATTAGGATCGAGCAAAACTGCATTCTAGCGGCCAATAGTCCGGGCGCAACAGCGGGGGAAGTAGGGAAAAAGCAACTTTTGCAAAAGAGGGTAAATCAGTTATGATGAGAAATTGTGAGTTTTTACTATGACCATGAACGCCCAAGCCATAATCAATTCCATCGAGGCAGAGTTTCTCAAAGAAGACCTGCCCACCATCCATGTCGGTGACACCATCAAGGTTGGGGTCAAGATTGTCGAAGGTGGTAAAGAGCGGATCCAACCCTACGAAGGCACCGTCATTGCCAAGCGTAACGGCGGCATCAGCGAAACTATCACCGTGCGTAAAATTTTCCAAGGTGTCGGTGTAGAAAGGGTTTTTCTGCTCCATTCCCCCCGGGTTGCCAGCATCAAAGTATTGCGTCGCGGTAAAGTTCGTCGGGCCAAGCTTTACTATCTCCGGGATCGGGTTGGTAAAGCTACCCGTATTAAGCAACGGTTTGACCGGGCCCTGTAGTCCGCAAAATTGTGATCTCCAACACCATGGCGATCGCCCTCGATGGGAATTGGCAACAAATTAGGGTATGATGGTGCGAGAGTGCAGACTCTGGGGCTAACCTCAGCCCAGACTATGCGTCCTTAGTTCAGTTGGTAGAACGCAGGTCTCCAAAACCTGATGTCGGGGGTTCAAGTCCTCCAGGGCGCGTTGACCACCAATTACCTCGCTAACGATTGTCCCGCAACTGTTCAACTTTGCGTTTGGTGATACTCCGGATTTTCTCATTAGTTACAATGATTTGGGAGGCAAGAAAAACCTGTGGTTAAGAAGGAAGCGGTCAAAACCGACAGTACCGAAGACAACTCCGTGGACAGTGCCCAGGCCCGGAGCAACTTCATTACGGCCACCAAAGATGAGCTGGCAAAAGTGGTTTGGCCTTCCCGTCAACAGCTAATCAGTGAATCCGTGGCTGTGATTCTGATGGTGATTTTGGTCTCAACGGTGATCTACTTTGTTGACCAGATCTTTGGCTGGATTACCAAGCAACCTTTTCTTTTTGGTTGAGGCTGGCGAGAAAAGGCCAATAATTCCTGATGCAGGTTATGCTAACTTTTTTGCAGAAATTGGCCAGGAAAAGAACTTTTCTTTCACTATGCAGTTAGTTATTCAGCCAGATTCGATATTATTTAGCTTTTCGGCAGATTCTTAATATTTTTGCCATCCTAAATTTAAGTTTTTAAGTTTTAAAAATTCTCCATTTGCTAAGTCAAAAAATTTAAACTTTAAACCTCTAGCCAATCTGACTCCAAATCTGAGTTTGGATTGGGATTAATGCCCACCGTAAATACTCCCTGTACATGTTGTTGTCATGAGCTTCACTGACGATCAGTCTCCGGTCGCGGAACAAAACAAAAAATCCTCCTCCGAAGGCCATTGGTTTGCTGTACAAGTGGCCTCTGGCTGTGAAAAGCGGGTCAAACTAAACCTTGAGCAGAGGATTCACACCTTGGACGTGGCCGATCGCATTCTCCAGGTGGAAATTCCCAAAACCCCCATTGTGAAAATCCGTAAAGATGGGGCCCGGGTGCAGGGAGAAGAGAAAATCTTCCCTGGCTATGTGCTCATCCGCATGATTATGGACGATGACGCTTGGCAGGTGGTAAAAAACACCCCCCATGTGATCAACTTCGTCGGCTCTGAGCAAAAACGTCACTATGGTCGGGGGCGGGGCCACGTTTTGCCCATGCCCCTCAGCCATGGGGAAGTGGAACGGATCTTCCGTCATGTGGATGAGCAGGAACCGGTGGTGAAAATCGATATGGAAATCGGTGATCACGTCATGGTGCTCTCCGGCCCCTTTAAAGATTTTGAAGGGGACGTGATTGAAGTCAGTCCAGAAAGAAGTAAGCTAAAAGCCTTACTGTCCATTTTCGGTCGGGAAACCCCGGTGGAATTGGAATTTACCCAAGTGGAAAAACAGAATTAAGCCTTTTATTGGGGGAAGAGCAAGGAATTCCTGCTCCCCCTGGTTGGTTTGATTGTCGTTAATTCACATCCTAATCACATTAACTTAGACAAACATAAGCAATGGCCAAGAAAGTCGTCGCTCTGATTAAACTGGCCCTGCCCGCTGGCAAGGCTAACCCTGCGCCTCCCGTCGGCCCTGCCCTGGGTCAACATGGGGTTAACATCATGGCATTTTGCAAAGAGTACAATGCCAAAACCGCCGACAAACCCGGGATGATTATTCCTGTGGAAATTTCGGTGTTTGAAGACCGTAGTTTCACTTTTATCCTCAAAACTCCCCCTGCTTCAGTGCTAATCCGCAAAGCCGCCGGGGTGGAAAAAGGCTCTAGTGAACCAAACAAAACTAAAGTGGCTTCCATTACCCGGGACCAACTGCGGGAAATCGCCCAAACCAAATTGCCCGATCTCAATGCCAATGACATTGATGCGGCCATGAATATCATTGAAGGCACCGCCCGCAACATGGGTATCACCGTCAACAGCTAAGCACAGTTCACGGCTTGAGCCGATTAAGTTTTCTATTTATTTCGGGGAGAAGTTCCCTACTTCGCCAGTACCCAAGGAGTTACCAAATCCATGACTAAAAAGCTTTCAAAACGGATGCAGGCGGCGATCGCCAAGGTAAATGACAGCAAACTCTATAGCCCCCTGGAGGCGATGGAACTGCTGAAGGAAACCGCCACTGCTAAATTTGATGAAACCGCAGAGGCCCATATTCGTCTGGGCATTGACCCCAAATACAGTGACCAACAAATTCGAACCACTGTTTCTTTGCCTAAGGGCACAGGGCAAACGGTACGGGTAGCAGTCCTAGCCCGGGGGGAAAAGGTCAAGGAAGCCACCGATGCTGGGGCCGACATTGCCGGTTCTGAAGAATTGATTGAAGAAATCCAAAAGGGCATGATGGACTTTGACGTGCTCATTGCCACCCCCGATATGATGCCCAAAATTGCCCGACTGGGTAAACAATTGGGGCCCCGGGGCCTGATGCCTTCTCCCAAGGGGGGGACGGTAACAGCGGACGTGACAGCGGCGGTCAATGAATTTAAGGCAGGAAAATTAGAATTCCGGGCTGATCGTACGGGCATCGTTCATGTTATGTTTGGAAAGGCCTCTTTTTCTGCCGATGATCTGTTGGCGAATTTAAAAGCGCTGCAAGAGACCATTGACCGCAATCGTCCTTCCGGGGCCAAAGGCCGTTTCTGGCGCACCGTGTTTGTGTCCAGTTCCATGGGTCCTTCCATCCCCGTAGACGTTAATGCTTTGCGCGATCTGAAGTTTGAGGATAACTAAGCGACGACAATTTCCGAGTCATTTCTAGCCACTATTCATTTAACTGGCTACGCCAAAGACCGCAGGAGCAATTAGGGTTGCTTAATTAACCTGCCGAGGTTGAAGCCTGAATCAAGATTTAAGTCTGGGGGAATTCTTTCCGCTGGCTTTTGATCCTCTGCTTCAGCCCCGGCGATCGCCAAGGGGCATTTTTATTGTGTGTTTAATGCTTGCTATCCCAACCCCAAGGAGGTGAAACCCGAATGGGAAGAACGAGAGAAAATAAAGCGACGGTAATCACCGAAGTCCAGGAGTTGTTCCAGGACGCCCAGATGACCATGGTCATTGATTATCAGGGATTGACCGTTGCCGAAATTACCGATTTACGGAACCGACTCCGCCCCCTGGGTGGAACCTGTAAAATCGCCAAAAATACCTTAGTCCGTCGGGCTTTGGCTGGGCAAGAAGCCTGGTCCCCCATGGAAGAATTCCTGACGGGAACTACAGCAATTGTGGTGCTCAAGGATGACCTGGGTGGGGCCATTAAGGCCTACAAAAAATTCCAGAAAGATACCAAAAAAACCCAACTCAAAGGGGGGGTACTGGAAGGAAAAAGCCTGTCCCAAGCTGACGTGGAGGCGATCGGTGATCTGCCCTCCAAAGAGCAACTCATGGGTCAAATTGCCGGAGGCATCAACGCCCTGGCTACCAAGATTGCCCTGGGCATCAAAGAAGTTCCGGCTTCCGTGGCCCGTGGTCTCCAAGCCCATGTGGACAAGGAATAGGGTTGTTTTTCACCCTGCTTGTCCCAAAACCATTTGCTTTGGGTTTGTCTAGTTAGATCTAACCTACTTATCCTATAGGAGTCATTTCTATGTCCGCTGCAACCGATCAAATTTTAGAACAGTTAAAAAGTCTTTCCCTGTTGGAAGCTTCCGAGTTAGTTAAACAAATCGAAGAAGCTTTTGGTGTTAGCGCCGCTGCCCCCGTTGGTGGCATGGTTATGGCCGCTGCTGCTGCTGCCCCCGCTGAAGCTGCTGAAGAAAAAACTGAATTCGACGTTATCCTCGAAGAAGTACCCGCCGACAAGAAAATTGCCGTGCTTAAAGTTGTCCGCACCATCACTGGTTTGGGTCTGAAAGAAGCCAAAGAGTTGGTGGAATCTACCCCCAAAGCCATCAAAGAAGCTACCGGCAAAGATGATGCTGAAGCCATCAAAAAACAAGTGGAAGAAGCTGGTGGTAAAGCCGCGGTTAAATAGTCGTTTGGCATATTTGCCCAACCATTTAACTGATTGCTTACCCATCGATCATTTTCCTATTAGAAATTGAATTGATAGGGGTTAACCTAATCACTCTTTTTCTCGGGCCAGGGTTTTTCCTTGGCCCGTTTATTTTTGTCTATGCCTAGTTACAAAAAATACCTAAAATAAAAGACTGGTCAGTCAGTATTGGATATTTTATGGGCAGCACATTTGGCAGTTTATTCCGCATTACCACCTTTGGTGAATCCCATGGGGGCGGCGTGGGGGTAATTATCGATGGTTGCCCTCCCCGGTTAGAAATTTCCCCAGAGGAAATCCAGGTGGACTTGGACCGGCGGCGTCCAGGGCAGAGCAAAATCACTACCCCCCGTAAGGAAGCTGACCAGTGTGAAATCCTCTCCGGGGTATTTGAGGGCAAAACCTTGGGCACACCGATCGCCATTTTGGTCAGGAATAAAGATGCCCGTTCCCAGGATTACAACGAGATGGCGGTGAAATATCGTCCTTCCCACGCCGATGCTACCTATGAAGCTAAATATGGTATCCGCAATTGGCAGGGGGGCGGCCGGTCTTCCGCCAGGGAAACCATTGGCCGAGTTGCCGCTGGGGCGATCGCCAAGAAGATCCTTGCCCAGTTCAATGGGGTGGAAATTGTGGCCTACGTGAAAAGTATCCAAGATATTGAGGCAGAGGTAGATACCAATGCGGTAACCATGGAACAGGTGGAAAGCAATATTGTCCGATGTCCCGACGGTAAAACGGCGGAAATGATGATTGAGCGCATCGACCAGGTGCTGAGGCAAAAAGACTCCATTGGCGGGGTAGTGGAATGTGTAATCCGCAATGCTCCGAAGGGATTGGGAGAGCCGGTATTTGATAAATTGGAGGCGGATTTGGCCAAAGCAATGATGTCTCTCCCGGCCACCAAAGGGTTTGAGTTTGGTTCTGGTTTTGCCGGTACTTTACTGACCGGCAGCCAACATAATGACGAATATTACCTGGATGAAGCAGGGGAATGGCGCACCCGTACCAACCGTTCCGGGGGAGTCCAGGGGGGCATCAGCAACGGCGAACCAATTATTATGCGTATAGCTTTTAAACCTACTGCCACCATTGGCCAGGAGCAAAAAACTGTCAGTAACATTGGGGAGGAAACTACCTTAGCTGCTAAAGGTCGCCATGATCCCTGTGTGTTACCTAGGGCCGTTCCCATGGTGGAAGCCATGGCTGCCCTGGTACTTTGTGACCATCTCTTGCGTTTCCAGGCCCAATGCAAAACCCTCCCTTAGAAACTGTTTAGAAGTGTCAATTTTTCCCCTCAATCCGATTTGTCCCAGAATTGAGAGTTGGGGGAACTTCTTGAATACACCCTTAGAACGGAATTTGAATTTTGGAACAGCTAAAACTGTTTGATGCGCCCTCCAGCTATCGAGTCAAGCGGGAGCCAAAGTTGGCGCTCGATCGCCAGGGATTGGAGAATTGGCAGGGGAAAATCCACCAATATCAACAGAATCAACGGCAAACTGGACAACCCCAACAAGTTTCCCTCTTTGATACCCCGGCCACCAGTTGGCACCATGCCGACGAAATTGACCCGTTTACTTTGCCCCAACAGTCTTCTCTGTTTTGGCGACAAGGTAAAGATGGGACGGCAATAGCAGGGGAGTATGAGGGTTGTTTATACTTTATTCTTGACCGCCGTTGGCCAATATTGCTTTACGTGGGGGAAACCAAATTAACCGCAGATCAACGTTGGCAGGGCACCCATGACTGTAAGGATTATATTTTGAGCTACATCGAATTACATCGCCGCTATGAATTGGAAGTGGAAGTGGTGGCCGCTTTTTGGCCCCATGTGCCCCCGGAGAAGAAAACGCTCCTGGCTTGGGAAAAGGAATTAATTCTTAAATGGCGATCGCCTTTTAATAAAGAGTGTTGGCGTTGGTGGGGTCAGCCCTTTGGCAAATTGAGTTAAGTTCCAGCAAAAATGGCCTCACCCCCTTAGTACAAAGGAAAAGTGGACGGGCAACTACCTGCGGATTCACCGAGCTACTCAACTTGGCGGAAGGTTACAATGCTTTTTGATGATCATTTTTTAGCAACAAACTGGTTTGTGTCTCACAAAACCCCATTTCGTTAGCAACAAAACCTCTCCTCTCCATCAATGACTTCCTCCACCCCCGTCTCCCGTTGGTTAGAGCAATGGCAAGCCCGTTTTGAAGCTGTGCCGGTCCCCAAAACGGAGGAATCCATTGTTTTCCGCATTTTGGTGCAGTTAATGGTGATTGTGGGTATTGTTGCCACTGACGTAGCGGCCCAAACCACCTGGAGTTTATGGGCCATTCCCCTCAGTATTATTGGTTCCTGGTGGAGTTGGCGACAAAGAAAAAAGAAAAATATTGCCCTCAAATTTTTGCTGGCGATCGCCATGGTAGCCATGTTGTTCGTCTTCTTAGGCAACTTGGTGGAAAACCTAAATGCTAGCCAGGTGGCCCTAGCGGGGCTATTGGTGCAACTGCAGGTATTGCACAGTTTTGATTTGCCCCAGCGTAAAGATTTGGGCTACTCCATGGTGATTGGACTGATCCTATTGGGGGTGGCAGGTACCCTGTCCCAAACCTTGGCCTTTGCCCCCTGGTTGCTACTTTTTTTAGCTGTGGCCATTCCCACCCTAGTGTTGGATTATCGTTCCCGTTTGGGGTTAGAAGGAATTCCCTTCTCCCTCTGGAAAAGTCGTGGGCAAAAAAGTTCATCCCATCAGGCAGAATACTCTCCCCTAGTGCCGAGAAAATTGTTAGCTCTGTTGGCAGTAACCCTAGCCTTTGGACTGTTATTGTTTGCCCTGATGCCCCGTTTTCCTGGTTATAGACTGCAAAGTTTTCCTGTGTCCAGCCCTGGGGAAGTACAACAACAAACCTTCGAGGGACAAAATCAAGATATCAATAACCCCGGTTATCGTCGGGGCGATGGCACTGGTACCGGCGGCGAGGGAGATGGTTCAGAACCAGGGCAGGTGGATGACACCTTTTACTACGGTTTTAACAGCCGCATGAACCAAAATTTACGGGGGCAAATGACCAAACAATTGGTGCTCCGGGTGCGTTCCCAAGCGCCAGGTTTTTGGAAAGCGTTGTCCTTTGACCGCTACACCGGCCAGGGATGGGAAATTACCGATAACACGAAAATTACCACAGTGGAACGATCGCCATGGTCCTATCGTTTTGTGCTGGATAACATTGATTCCCTGATGGAAACGGAGAGTGTGGTGCAAACCTACACCGCTGTAATGGATTTACCTAATGTGATCCCAAGCCTCTATCACCCTAGATTTTTATACTTTCCCACCAGGGAAGTGGGCATAGACCCCAATGGCAGTTTACGATCGCCGGTGGGCTTACTGGAGGGCATTACCTACACAGTCATTTCGGAAGTACCGGTGCGCAACCGGACTATGTTACAGAGCTATCGCATTCCCCCAGAAGTCAAAATCCCCCCCCCATTGCTCCAAGTGCCACCGGATATTAAATCAGCGGTGCGGGCCAAAGCGGAAGAACTGCTAGCCAAATCGGAACGACCCTTGGAAACGCCCTATGAAATTTCCCTCTACTTAACCCAGGCTCTCAAGCAGAATTACCGTATCCGCACCGATTTGCCATTTTTTGAAGACGACGAAGATTTGGTCACAGCCTTTTTGTTTGAATACCAAGGAGGTTTGCCGGACCACTTTGCCACAGTATTGACCATTATGCTGCGGAGTTTAGATATTCCCGCCCGGCTAACGGTAGGGTTTGCCCCTGGACAGTTTAACCCCTTCACTGGTTATTATTTGGTCCACAACACCGATGCCTATGCTCTGACGGAGGTATTTTTTCCCCGGCTGGGTTGGTTTATGTTCGATCCTATTCCCGGCCATGAACTCTATCCCCCCTCCATCGAAGATAACGAAACGTTTAGCGTACTTCAGCAAATTTGGCGTTGGGTCGCCGGTTGGTTGCCTTCCCCGGTGAGCAGTTTCCTGGCCAATGTCTGGGCAGCCGTCACCGGATTCCTTGTCACTGTTCTACGGTGGTTTTGGAACTTAGTTTCCACCAGCTTGGGCGGCGCTTTACTCGGACTAATTTTGGCGATCGCCGCTGGATTTCTGGGTTGGCTTGGTTGGACCCAGGCTAAACGCTGGTTACAATATCGCCGCTTGGCTAGACTCCATCCCATGGCTAGGCTTTATCAAACTTTGCTTTACGACCTCGAACAACGGGGTTTTCGTAAAAGTCGAGCCCAAACTCCAGGGGAATTTGCCCAATCCCTACGGGAGCATTTAACCCCGGAACAAGTAGAAATAATTGTGGAAATTTCCAGCGCCTATGTGGCTTGGCGTTATGGAGAGCAACAAGCCCACCTAGATTATCTGGGTCAGCAGTTTAGACTTCTAGAACGCAGTTGGCGGAGCAAGGCAAAAATAAAGCTAATCTAAAATATGTCTGGGTTTAAATCGATGTTTTTTTGAGGTTAAACGATAGCAAAAAGTTGAAGCTAAACTTGAATAAGCCAAATAAAACAGGGTATCAATTATGGTCGTTGCTACAACTAAAATCCTAACAGCGGCGGAGTATCTGCAACGGGAAGAACAGGCCACTGAAAAAAGTGAGTTTATCCAAGGAGAAATTATTCCCATGGCCGGAGCCTCCGCGAACCATAACTATCTAACAGGAAAACTTCATGCCCTGCTACTATTTGCCCTGGAAGATCATGGCTATTCTGTATTTATGAGCGATATGAGGTTATGGATTGCTGAGTCTGAAAGTTATTTTTACCCCGATGTGATGGTAATTGCGGCAGAGCCAAAGTTTACTGATAATAGCCAGATGGCGCTGACCAATCCCTGTTTGATTGCGGAAGTTCTCTCCACTTCAACAGCGGGCTTTGATAAAAATCAGAAATTTGGTTTTTACCGGACTATTCCCCAATTACAGGAATATTTATTAATTGATCAATCCTGTTATCGGGTGGAGCATTATCAAAAAGTTGGCGATCGTCAATGGTTATTAACGGAACTGATGGGAGAAGATGCCGAAATTGAATTTAGTTTTATGAAAATAAAAATCAAACTTGTGGAGCTTTATAAACGGGTTGATTTTTAAAAATGACCAATCCACCGACTCCCCCAAACAGCACAACATAAAACCGCTGGGGGCACTGGCCAAACACCGTTGGTTAACCAGTAAAGCCTTAAGCTTGGGCCAGCAGTTTACCAATTAACTGGTTAGTCAACTTCGGATCTGCTTTACCGCCGGTGCGTTTCATTACCTGACCGACAAAAAAGCCCTGCATGTTGCCCTTACCACTGCGGAATTTTTCCAACTCCTTGGGATGGTCCACAATAACAGCTTGAATGATGGCAGTCAACTCATCGGGGTCAGAAATTTGCACCAAGCCCCTGGCTTCAATAATTTTCTGGGGAGAACCACCTTTTTCCAATAACTCCGGCAGAATATCCTTGGCAATTTTGCCGCTGATGGTGCCCTTGGTAATCAAAGCGATCAACTCCGCCAAAGCCGACGGTTTCAAGGCCAGCTCACCGATGGTCAAACGGTTGTTATTGAGGTAGGCGGCAATATCCTGGGTAACCCAGTTGGTCACTGCCTTCGGATCGGCCCCTGCATCCACCGCTTCCTCGAAATAGAACGCCACTTCCCGGTCTTCGGTTAATACTCGGGCATCGTAGGCAGATAAGCCCAAGTCTTTTTCATAGCGGGCCCGTTTAGCACTGGGGAGTTCCGGCAATGTCGCTAACCAAGCCTGTTGCTGTTGCTCGGAAACTTCTAGGGGGGGCAAGTCCGGTTCAGGAAAATAGCGATAATCGCTGGAGCCCTCCTTTTTCCGCATGCTGATGGTGCGCTGACTGCCCTCTTCCCAGAGGCGGGTTTCTTGGTAAATTTCTTCCCCGTTGGCGATCGCCTCGATTTGTCTTTCAATTTCATACTCGATCGCCTTTTGGATCGCACTAAAGGAGTTCATGTTTTTGATCTCCACCTTGGTGCCAAATTCCTCTTGTCCGACAGGGCGCACAGAAATATTCACGTCACAACGGAGGGAACCTTCTTGCATATTGCCGTCGCTAATGCCTAGGTAACGTACCAGTTGCCGTAAAGATTGGGCATATTCCGCCGCTTCCTGCCCCGTGCGTAAATCTGGCTCCGAAACGATCTCCAGTAATGGTACTCCAGTGCGATTAAAATCCACCAGGGAATGGGTCGACCCCGCCAGGCGATCGCTGCCTGCATGGACTAACTTGCCCGCGTCCTCTTCCATGTGTAGACGGGTGATGCCAATGGTTTTGCGGGTAATTTCTTTAGTTTTTTTATCCACCAACTCTATTTCCAAGGAGCCGTGTTCCACAATGGGCAAATCAAACTGGGAAATTTGATAATTCTTGGGTAAATCCGGGTAAAAATACTGCTTACGGTCAAATTTGCTGTAGGGGGCAATCTGACCATTGATGGCCAGGCCAAGTTTCACCGCCGCCGCCAACACCTCTTCATTGAGTACCGGCAAAACCCCCGGATACCCCAAACACACCGGACAGACATTGGTGTTGGGGGGACTGTCAAAATCGGTGGAGCAATTACAAAAAATCTTACTGGCTGTGTTGAGCTGACAATGGGTTTCTAGCCCAATAATCGCTTCGTAATTGGTTTTAACAGCAGTGGCAGTCATGAATTTCCGGCATATTGGCTTCTCCCCATTCTGCCATACTCCCGCCGTCCAACGGGCATTTTTCTCCGTCATTAACCCCCAGGGGCGATCGGGTCAAAGCCTAGGATTTTTGTTGTTTTTCCGGCTTGGGACGGGGGAATTGGGAAGGAGACGGGAAACTTTCCACCGGCATATTTTTAATGGCCTGACTCATGAAAGAGCGCCAAATGGGGGCGGCATAACCCCCCCCAGAAATCCCCTTACCCAGAGGACGGTTTGCATCATCCCCAATCCAGACAGCGGTGGCCAGTTGGGGCACATAACCCACAAACCAGACATTGCGCTCATTGTCCGTGGTGCCAGTTTTCCCGGCAGTGGGACGCCCTAGGTAGGCCGATGTCCCTGTCCCTCCCTGCACAACGGAAGTCAGTACAGAAGATGTACTAGCAGCAGCCCAGGGATCTAGCACCTGTTGGGGCTTAGGTGTGTTGTCTAGCAGCACATCCCCCCGCACATTGGTAACCCGTAAAATCGCAGTAGGTTCGGAATACCAACCATTGCTAGCTAGGGTGGCATAACCCACAGCCATATCCAACGGCGTCACATCCACTGATCCCAAGGGCAGGGAAAGAACAGACTGCAATGGCGTTTTAATGCCCATCTGCTTGGCATCTTCAATCACCTTATTGAGGCCGACTCGACTGCCGATCAACACCGCTGGAATATTGGCGGAACTGGCCACCGCCTGGCGAATGGACATGGAACCGGAAAAACCACCGCCATAGTTTTTGGGGGAATAGACGCCGGCTCCGTCCCTCAAACTAATGGGTCGGTCTTCAATGGAGGAATCGGGGGTGTATTTCCCACTAGCAAAGGCACTGTAATAAACAAAGGGTTTAAAGGCTGAACCCGGCTGACGACGGGAAATGGTAACCCGATTAAGTTGGCTTTTGTTATAGTCCACCCCCCCAGCCATGGCCTTAATAAAATGGGTTTCGGGCTCTACCGCCACTAGGGCAATCTGTAAATCCTTTGCCCTTCCCATACGTCCCCGCAGATTTTTATAGGCGGACTTGACCGTATTTTCCGCTAGCTTTTGGGTGTCGTAGTCGATGGTGCTTTGTATCCTTAGACCCCCCTGGGCCAAAGCCTCTTGACCAAATCTAGTTTCCAGTTCGGCAATAACTGCATCGGTAACGTAGGGCAATTTGCTGTTTTGCCAAGCAGTGGGTTCACCTAATTTGTTCTGGAGGGGCTCTTTTTTAGCCGCCTCGGCCTCAGCGGGGGTAATCCAGCCGATACTAGCCATGCGATCCAACACCACTTCCTGGCGTTCCTTGGCCGCGCTGAAATTGTTGAAAGGGCTGTAGGCCTCCGGGGCTTGGATCATGCCCGCCAATAGGGCAGATTCGGCCAAATCCAGGTCAGCGGCGGATTTTTTAAAGTAACTTTCGGCGGCGGTTTGGATGCCGTAGTTATTGTGACCCCAGTAGATATAGTTGAGGTACATATCCAAAATTTGGTCTTTGTCGAATACCTGCTCGACCCTGACCGCCAAAACCGCTTCAGCTAACTTGCGGGTAAAAACTCTTTTTTGACTCAGGTAAATATTTTTCACCAACTGCATACTGAGGGTAGAAGCCCCTTCGCTTACTCCACCACTCTTAAAGTTGACCAACAGGGCCCGCCCAATGCTGTTGGGGTTGATGCCTTGGTGTTTGTAAAAATTGCTGTCTTCGATCGCCAGTACAGCCCGTTTCAAGTTGGGGGAAATTTCCGCTAGGGGCACAATTTTGCGATGTTCTTCCCCATGGAGGCTGAGCAATTCCCGCCCTTTGGCATCGTAGATGTAACTGGTTTGGGCAGGTACGTAGGAAGTTAGACCCCGCACATCGGGTAGGTTGCGAAAACTGAAAGCCAGGCCGGCCACCCCTCCTGCCACCACAGCGGTAGAAACTAGACCCACCCCTAGAAAAGTGGTGCCAGTGGTGCGCAATACCCGCTGGAAAAAATTAGGCTGGGCTTGGGCTTTGGCCTTGGTGGAAGACGGTTTAAGGGTGCTGGTGGATGACACGGTGTAAGAACTTCCTCACGCCAGAAAATGGGATTGGTAACCTTGCAAACTCAGATGATGAAAATTAGCTATTTTCCAGGAACAATTTTTTCCAGAATTAATCTTAGTTTAGCTTACTGATATTCGCCCAGAAGTCAACTGACCTAAGCTAGCCCAGGTCTAAGCTCCCTCAGGCGGGGATTCCCCCACCCAAATCAACTTTAACGGGGCAAATTAGCAGGCTAGTTGGTCGCATTTTGACCAATCCACTGACGACAGGCCGGAATTAGATATTCTGCTAAATGTTGGGCATCCACCCCCAGAACCGTTCTTTGTTGGGCCGCTAAAATACCGGCCTGGGCATGCCACCAAGCGGCCGTTGCCACCCTTTGAGTTAGGGCAAATTCCCCTGGTTGGGCCAAGAGGCCCCCCATTAATCCAGTGAGGACATCCCCACTGCCCCCCCGGGCCAGGGCTGGAGTGCTATCTTTGATTACCCAAGTGGGCCCCGTTGGGCTGGCAATGACCGTTTTGGCTCCTTTGAGTAGCACTGTGGCCTGGCTTATGGCCGCGGCTGTTTGCACTGCTGTAAGGCGATCGCCTTGGTCGAGGTCGGGAAAAAGCCGTTGAAATTCACTGCCATGGGGCGTTAACACGGTGGGGGCTGTCCGTTCCGACAACAGGGGTAATAATTGTTGCCGAGCCAATTGGTTGAGGCCATCGGCATCCAAAATAAGGGGACAATTAACCGGCAAAACTTCTTCCACTACAGGCCCCACGTCAAGGCCTAACCCCGGCCCGAGGGCAACGGCAGTGTAACGGGATAGGTCCAAATTGCCTAAACCGGCGATCGCCCCGGAGGAGGTTTCTAAAAGACCTTGCACCAAAACTTCGGGACATTGACTGTGGAGCAAAGCTTTAATCCCCGTGGGTACCGCCATGGTCACCATCCCCACCCCACTGGCC
>NZ_JADEWJ010000036.1:0-19790 GCF_015207725.1 Synechocystis sp. LEGE 06083 | reverse complement strand
CCCCTAAATAGCGATGGGCTAAGTAGGCTAACGCTCGACCATTGGCTTGCCCTCCTGGTTGAAAAGCGGCAGTGGGAATTAATAACGTCGTCACCCAAATACTGGCCAGCAGAAATAGGCTCATAATGACGGCGGCAGTCACTAGTAAATGATGGGTATTACGAATCCTTCCCACAGGGTTACTTTCTTGATCCGTAGGGTCACCCTTTACCAGGGGCATAACCACAACCCCCGTTTCAAAACCCGATAGTCCCAAAGCCAGTTTGGGAAACAATAGGGCACTAATTCCTAAAACTATCCAAGGATTATGGTGATGGGCACTCAGACCAGCTTGCCATTGGGGAAAGACCATGGGGTTGAGACTGATTTGATAGATCCCCATGCCAATGACGACCAAATTTAAGCCTAAATAAACAACAACAATGACTACCGCAAAGCCAATCACCTCCCTAAAGCCCTTCAAAAACAATGCCCCCAGCAAGGCAATCAATATGAGAGTGAGGGGAATTTCTTGACCGTGCAACCAGCGAACTAATAGGGGATTTTCAACCAAATGAGCTGTGGCATCGGCGGCGGAGAGAGTAATAGTAATAATAAAATCCGTCCCGGCAAACCCCAGCAAAATCAGTACTAAAAATTTGCCATGCCACCAAGGTAGAGAATGTTCCAACATGGCGATCGATCCTTCTCCGTGGGGGCTGAGTCTAGCCACATTCCGATAAACGGGTAATGCCCCAAATAAGGTGACCAGCACTAAAATCAGGGTCGCAATGGGAGCCATGTCCCCAGCAGCAAGGACAGCAATCCCAGGTTGATAACCCAAAGTCGAAAAATAATCCACTCCGGTTAAACACATCACCTGCCACCAAGGATGTGATGAAACAGGATGTTCATGGGTCGGTGAAGACGGCATAGAACCTAGAAATGGGATAACTTTTGAAGATTTTTCAAGTGTAGGTTAGAACGGCGATCGAGATTGTCCACACATCCATCCGTCAATTTACTGCCACTGCCTTGGATCTGGTTTTTCCCTTGGGTTAATAATGCAATTAAAATAATTATGGGTTCTCAAAAACGACATGACCCATATTTCTTCCCTATGGAGCTTAGAATCCGCACCAATTAAGTCCGAGGCGGTAAAAGTTTGGTCAGTTAACCCGATTCCGACGTCTAGTTTTTTGCCTTAATCGCCTGGTGATGATGACCGGCCCCACGCCAACATTGGGGGAATTATGACTGCTCCCTTTTCTCGCCACAGGGATCGAAACCGAATTATAGAATCCCCCACATCCCTACATCCCTCACCTATTACCAGTTTCGTAACTACGCTTTGGACTTCCTCTATAAATCGCTTTGCCCACGACGACGTGGCTTAGTAGTTCGTAGCCCAGACGCTACTCCCAAATTATTTAGGCCTATTCCCCTACTTTTTGGGAGAAACGAATATTTCCTCAACAAAAAAATCGTTCCAGCTAGATTGTCGCTTCCTTTAGAATGGAAACCAACGCCACATCAATGTCTCTGGGATAAAGTCAATGCCCGCCGCCCTAACCATTAAACTTGATAGCCTATCCTTTTCTGATGAGCAGTTTTATCAACTCTGTTTGGCTAATCGAGAGCTACGTTTTGAGCGTAATTCCCAGGGAGATTTAGTGATCATGTCACCTACCGGAGGCGAAACCAGTAACCGTAACGGCATTTTGATACTACGGCTAGGTCTTTGGGCAGAAATGGATGGCACCGGAATTTTTTTCGACTCTTCTGGGGGCTTTCGCTTACCTAATGGGGCCGACCGATCGCCGGATGCAGCCTGGTTAAAACGGGAACGATGGGAAAGCTTAACCCCGGAACAACAACAGAGATTTGTGCCCCTCTGCCCGGACTTTGTCGTTGAATTAAGATCGCCCAGTGATGACCTAAAACCCCTGCGGGAAAAAATGCGAGAGTATCAAGAAAATGGTGCTCAATTGGGTTGGTTAATTGATCGCCAAACTCGCACCGTAGAAATTTATCGTCCTGGTCAGGCGGTAGAAGTTTTAGAAAATCCTGAAAGCCTCAGTGGTGAGGCTATATTGTCAGAATTTGTTTTAGAGTTAGCGCCGATTTGGTAGATCCCTATCTACTCCCAAATTTCGCAGGCCAGTTCCCCCGCTTTTTGGGAGAAACGAATATTTTCCCGGTAGTCCACGGGACAATCAATGACGGTGGGTACAGGTTGGGCCAAGGCTTCCTTAAGAATGGGGATTAGATCTGCGGCTGCTTCTACCCGGTAACCCTTCAGTCCCATACTTTCGGCAAACTTGACAAAGTCTGGATTGCCAAACTTAATGAAACTGGATTCGCCAAATTGGTTGATCTGTTTCCATTCAATCAGTCCGTAGCCGTTGTCGTTAAAGATCAACGTGACGAAGGGAGTGCCCACCCGCATGGCCGTTTCTAGCTCCTGGCAGTTCATCATAAAACCACCGTCCCCTGTCACCGCGACAATGTTGCGCTCAGGGTAGACCAATTTAGCGGCGATCGCCCCAGGAATGGCAATGCCCATGGCGGCAAAACCGTTGGAGATTAAACAGGTATTGGGACTGTCACAGTGGTAATGGCGGGCCATCCACATCTTGTGGGCCCCCACGTCGGAAATCACCACGTCATCGGGGCCCATCACTTGGCGCAGGTCATAAATGATTTTTTGGGGTTTGACAGGAAAACCATCATCATTGGCATAGCATTCATACTCGGCCCGGATATCCCCCCGCAGGGAAGCGCCGTAGGGAGTGGGTTTCCCTTGGCGATCGCACCGTTTGAGTAAATCCATCAGGGAATCGGTAATGTCCCCCACCACTTCCACTTGGGGAATGTAACTGCTGTCGATTTCCGCTGGGGTGGAGCCAATGTGCACAATGGGCAAATCTCCGGTGGGGTTCCATTTTTTGGGGGAATATTCGATCAGGTCGTAGCCCACCGCAATGACCAAATCACTTTTTTCAAAAGCACAGGTGATGTGATCCCGCTGTTGTAAACCCACCGTCCAGAGGGAAAGGGGATGGGTGTAAGGGATGGTGCCTTTGCCCATGAAGGTGTTGGCCACCGGAATATTCAAACTAGTGGCAAATTCTGTCAGAGCTTCACTGGCTTCGGCCCGGATAGTGCCATTGCCGGCCAAAATAATGGGGTTTTTCGCCTTGGAAATGGCCGTGGCCGCTGTGCCCAAGGTCCGAAAAGCTGCATAAACCTTTTCCCGGCTGTCCCGCCGTAGGGGTTTACCATCCACCGGCATGGCAGCAATATTTTCCGGTAAATCAATGTGGGTCGCCCCCGGTTTTTCGCTCTGGGCCAGTTTAAAAGCTTTTCGTACCACTTCGGGGGTAATACTGGGTCGGACAATTTGCCTAGTCCATTTGGTCACCGGGGCAAACATGGCCACTAAGTCCAAATATTGGTGGGACTCAATGTGCATCCGGTCAGTGCCCACCTGGCCTGTGATGGCCACCAGGGGAGCACCGTCCAAATTGGCATCGGCTACCCCAGTCATGAGGTTGGTAGCTCCGGGCCCGAGGGTGGAAAGACAAACCCCGGCTTTGCCAGTCAAGCGGCCGTAAACGTCGGCCATAAAGGCCGCTCCCTGCTCGTGGCGAGTGGTAATAAAGCGGATGGGTGAGTTTTTCAGCGCTTCGAGGATGTGGAGATTTTCCTCTCCGGGTACGCCAAAAATGTATTCAACATCTTCATTTTCCAGACATTGAACCAATAGGTCTGCAGTGTTCATTTCCCCCATGGTGGTGCCTAGTTCCCCTAGCTGTGTGAGCTATTTGAAATAAAAGTACTTTCAATACCTCCCCCTAGCCTAACGAATCCGGAGGGGTTTTGGCAGGTAATTTCTAGCTTTGCACCCAGGGTTGCCTCGGTAATGGGTTAATCGGCGAGCAAATTTTCCGTAGCAGCGCCTTATTAAGCATTTATTTCAGTGGTTACCACTGTTTTTACCGAGTTGGCAATAAAACATTGTTCATGGGACAGATGATGCATTTTTTCAAGATCTTCTCTTGAAGGAATTCTGTCACCAGTAAACACAATTTTTGGACGGAGAGTAACTTTAGTCATGGATATTCTACCTGATTGGTCATTCTCTACGATGCCTATAGCATCATCAATATAGCTTTCAACTACAAATCTTTTTTTGGCAGCGATTGATAGGAAAAAGAGCATATGACAACTTGATAACGAAGCGACAAATGCCTCTTCAGGATCAACATTCGCTTCGACTGAATACGGTAGAGGTACAACATGAGGTGATGACGAAGCCGATACGCTAACTCCTCCATCAAACTCCCAAACATGTCCGCGACTATATTTATTATCGATATATGGTTCATCTCTTCTGCGAGTCCATTTCACTGAAGCGTAATATTCAGACACTCTTTGTCTCCTTCGGGCTAGTTGATGCTTAACGCTCCCATTATATAGATTACAAAAAGCTTTCATCATAAGTACATGATTTAGCTCACATCAGATCTGTCTTGATTTTCTTAGCTCTTCCTGAAACCGATTTCCTGGGATCGCGAGCTAATATCTCCAAATGCGGTAGCAACCACTCTTTTAATATCGAGTCCTTTATTGCCCATTTACTTAGGGTATCCATTGTATTGTTTAAGACGATCCAATCTGTGTAGTTTTCAAGATTATCTTGAAGAATCTTCTTTGCACTGGTTTTCTGCGCCTCCGACATAAAGATCGAAAGAGTCTGAAATAAATTTGCTAAAGTCCATTGTGCCGAGGGCTGATTAATCTTTGATATTTCAGAAATAAATTTATCAATATACGGAACAAGCCATTCAGGATTTTCTAAGGATATTCTCTTGATGGCATTAGATGTGCGAAGTCGAACAATTTCATCGGCACTGAAATAACAATTGTATAAATCCGAAAGTCTTGCGGAATTGGCTAATACTATATCAACCACCTCAATTGTTCTACCAAGAGAGTTGGGATGCCCTCCTGTAAGCATTTTTTCAAAAGATTCACTTGTCATACCCGTCTTCTCTTTAAGCTAAGGCTTATTTCCCTTCAACATTGTAGGCTATCCGGTAGAGGGGCTTTATTTCTGCATAACTATTGATTATGCAAAAAATTTTCGTATAACACTCTCTACAGTCACGATATGCGGAAATATTGGCACATAACACCATCTAGGAGCGATTGCAAGAAAATTTCGGATCATCATTCCCAAAAACGTGTTGGTTAGATTAGAGTGCGGCAAAGGGCAATAATAGCAGTTGTCTTTCAGTGTCTATAGACGATAAATGCCAACATTCTACGTTTTTTTGCAAAATGCCTAATCGGCGATCGGGGCAATCATTTGCTCCGGAATTACCAAAGCGTCGAACTGTTCTGGGGTCAACAAACCCAAATGCACAGCGGATTGTTTAAGGGTAAGGCCTTGGCTAAAAGCGGTTTTAGCTACTTGGGCGGCATTGTCGTAACCAATGTGGGGATTGAGGGCGGTGACGAGCATTAAGGAATTGTCTAAAAATTCTTTGACTTTGCTTTCGTTTACTTCTAATCCTGTGACCAAATTTTGCTGGAAACTGGCACAGCTATCACTGAGCAAATGAATGGATTGGAGCAAGTTGTGGATGATGACCGGTTTAAACACGTTCAGTTCAAAGTTGCCTTGGCTGGCGGCAAAACCGATGGTGGCATCGTTCCCCATTACCTGCACACAGACCATGGTCAGAGCTTCACATTGGGTGGGGTTAACTTTCCCCGGCATGATGGAAGACCCCGGTTCATTGGCCGGTAGCATCAATTCCCCCAGGCCACAGCGGGGCCCAGAACCCATCCAGCGTAGGTCATTGGCAATTTTCATTAGGGAAGTAGCAATGCTTTTCAGCACTCCACTGACAAAGGCGATCGCCTCGTGGCCGGCCAGGGCAGCAAACTTGTTGGGGGCGGAAACAAAAGGATAGCCGGTTAACTGGGCAATTTCCTGGGCTACTTTTTCAGCAAATTGGGGATGGCTATTTAAGCCGGTGCCCACCGCGGTTCCCCCCAGGGCCAGTTCTAACAATCCTGGTAGGCAATGATTAATTTGGGTTAACCCCTGGTCTAACTGGGCCACATAACCAGAAAATTCTTGGCCGAGGGTCAGGGGCACTGCATCCATCAGATGGGTACGGCCAATTTTGGTGATACTAGCAAAGCTGTCTGCTTTTTCCTGAAGACCATTACGCAGAGCTTGCAAACTGGGAATTAATTTAGTTTGCAGACCTTCCACCGCCGCAATGTGCATCGCCGTAGGGAACGTGTCGTTGGAGGACTGGGACATATTAACGTGGTCATTGGGATGGATCGGATTTTTACTACCCAATTCTCCCCCGCAAATGGCGATCGCCCGATTGGCAATCACTTCGTTAACGTTCATATTGGTTTGGGTGCCACTGCCGGTCTGCCAAATCCGTAAAGGAAAATGGTCTAACCACTGCCCGGCGATAATTTCGTCCGCTGCCTGAATAATTAACTCTGCCTTGTCCCCTGGCAATTTACCGAAATCCCGGTTGGTAATCGCGGCCGCTTTTTTCAATACGGCAAAGGCCCGAATTAAATCCGGTGGCATCACATCACTACCAATGTCAAAAAACATTAGGGAGCGTTGGGTTTGGGCCCCCCAAAGGCGATCGGCTGGCACTTCCAAGGGACCCATGCTGTCGGTTTCAATGCGGTGGGAATTTACCATGGCGAAATTTGCAAATGTTTTTCTAGTGGCAACGCGGTGACCAACAATCAGCAAAAAGGACTAACAGGCGATCGCCCATTAGTCCCCCCATCAAATCAACGGAACCTTTAAAGACTGACGGGCTGTTCAATCCTGGTTAACTTAGCTCCCAGCTTACGCAATTTACCTTCAATGTCTTCGTAACCCCGGTCCAAATGGCGCAAACCTTGGACAATGGTTTTACCTTCGGCGGCTAACCCAGCAATTACCAACGCAGCCGAAGCTCGCAAATCGGTGGACATAACCGGCGCGCCGGAGAGGAAGGGCACCCCTTGAATAAAGGCCGCATTGCCTTTGAGCTTGATATTAGCCCCCATACGTTGTAACTCCGCCACATGTTGGAGACGGTTTTCAAACACAGTTTCCGTGACCACACTGTTACCTTCACTTACCGCCAGCAGAGCCATGAACTGGGCCTGCATATCGGTGGGAAAACCAGGGTAAGGAAGGGTTTCAATATCTGTGCCCCGCAGATCTCGGGGAATTAAACGCACCCGATCCGGGGCATCGATCGCCACTTCTGGGCCAATCTCCCGCAATTTAGCAATGGCGGAGGCCAGGTGATCCGGCACCACAGGGAAAAGACTAATTTCGGAATGGGTGATGGCCCCGGCACAGAGAAATGTGGCCGCCTCAATGCGATCGGGAATAATGGGAAAGTCGGTGCTGTGGAGTTTTTCTACCCCGTTGATAATAATACGACTGGAGCCATCCCCCCGGATCTGGGCCCCCATGGAACGGCAGAAGTTAGCTAAATCAACAATTTCCGGTTCCCGGGCGGCGTTATCAATGACTGTTTCCCCTTCTGCTAGGGTGGCGGCCATCAATATAGTTTCCGTTGCCCCCACACTGGGATAATCCAAGTAAATTTTCGCCCCGGTCAAACGACGACCATTACCCTTAATGCTGGCATTGACTACCCCGTGCTCAATGTGGACGTCAGCACCCATGGCCTGTAAACCCCGCACATGGAGGTCCACCGGCCTGGTGCCAATGGCACACCCCCCTGGTAAAGGCACCTTGGTCATACCCAAACGGGATAGTAGGGGGCCAATGACGAAAAAGCTGGCCCGCAGTTGGGAGACCAAATCATAGGGAGCAGGGCCATGGCCCACGTGACTGGCATCCACCACCAGGCGATCGCCATCCCGTTTGAGCTTGACCCCAATGGCAGCCAAAATTTGGCACATTTTGTCAATATCGGCCAGGGCAGGCAGATTACTGAGGCGACAATCATCGGAACAAAGGATGGTACCGGCCATGATCGCCAAAGCGGAATTTTTAGCCCCACTAATGCGGACTTCCCCCCGTAGGGAGGCCCGGCCTTCAATTTCAATAACCGTCTGGGTTTCTTCGGTAGCAGTAGGGGTAGCAACTTGGAGCACGGGTTTTCACAACCTCCAACAAAAGGGGAAAAAAGTTAACACCAGTCCTTTGGTTTCGTCGTCAGGGGAATTGTCAACCCATTGTTGCCCACACCCCACCAACGTCTATCCCAGGACAACCCAGACAAGATCAACAAATTATGTTTATCAACCAATGTGTTTTTAGCATTCAATGGGATTGTTCAGCAAGAACTGTGCAAAACCAATTGTCTAGGCAAATATGCTTAACATCCTATACCGGATAAGTCAATTTGTAACATTCAGTTTACAAATCGCCCGGAGTAGGGTGAGTAAGCTGGGCCTATAGATAGGGCTGGACGTGCCAAAAGTTCCCCTCTCCTTAGCCATGCCAGAACAACGCTTTACTCCAAGTTCTCCGACAATTCAGTTTTTGAGTTTTGCCCTCTCAAAAAATACTTCCCAGTCTGGAGAGTAATTGTTGAAGGGTCTCACTTAAATTGTGGTAGGCTCCCACTCAATGAAGATAATCAGAACTTTACTTTAGCCGTTATTTTTATTCATTAAAGCCATGGGTTGCCCAGATTTTGCCACCAATGTCACTTTTCTCCCTACTAGACAAGCTAAGCGTCCCCGCCATCGTAAAAGGTCTAAACGTCGCCCCATCCATTGCCCGATCCACGGTTGTTACCTAGATAGCGTCAGCCAAAAACATGGACTCTATGCTGATCAAATTGTCCAACTACGGAGCCGGGGCTACACCCATAAAAAAGCTAGTCTCGTGCTTGGCGATCGCCCTACTGTCAGTCTCACCGGAGAATGGCTAGAAGAATTTTGGTGCCCGGAATGTCAAAGCAAGCAATGGTACTATGTACGCAAGGAAGCCAATATTTACGTTGTTACCCCGGCGCCCCGTAGTCTTTGGCAAACTGCCACCGGAGTAATTGATCCCAAGGGAAATACTTCCGTCAGTCAATACACTAAGACTAATGCTAATCAACACCGACTCAAATCATCCCGCTTTAATTTTTAGAGGTAGGGGAAGCCAGTACCATTTTGCCTCCCTTGGTAAGACGATAGGGGATACCCCGCCATAGCACTTGCCGTTGGGAAAAGGATAGGGCCCAAAAAATTAGGCCACAGCAGTCCCTCAGCGGCAATAACGCCAAATAGCGGAGGCTTTCCCCATCTTCTAGTTGCCGTGCAACTGTGGCTGCCGTTCCATAACGAATAGCTAGGGTTATGAGCAAAATCAACCAAGCCCAGGGCTCAGACCAGTGACAAAGGCTGAACACAAGGGCAAAGGGCACGGCACGGATGATGACAGTGGCTAAAAACGGGGCGGGACGGGCGAGATAGGTGTTTTGATCCCAATAAATCTGATGACTCCACCAACTTTGCCATTGCCCTAAGTCCACGACCGCGTCAATCACATAGGGCAACAACACCATTTTTAAGCCACTGGTCCAAACCCTCCTGCCCAGTTCAAAGTCTTCCACCAAATAGTCTGCCAAGGCGGTTAGTCCCCCCAATTGGGCCAGAGTCGATCGCCGAATGGCAATGGAAGGGCCTAAACAAGCTTTGGAGGCTCCGGTTACTTCCGCAAAAAGAACACTGGGCATAAAGTCAGCGTTGATGGTTAGCAGTTCTAAAGCTTCGTACCAGGTTTGGGCTTGGGTCAACTTAAAGGGAGTAGTTACACAACCCACGAGGGGATCGGCCAGGGGACTGACTATGGTTGCCAGGTAATCGGGGCGCAAATGGGTGTCACTGTCGCTAATCACCAAAATGTCATATTTAGCCTGTTTTAATCCCCCCAGGAGATTATTGACTTTACCGTTGGCCCCCTGTTCAACCTGATCCACGGCGACAATGATTTTTTCTGAACCCAACTCTGCTTGCAGCTTTTTGACTACGGCCAGGGCCGGATCCTCTGGATCTTGCACACAGTAAATCACTTCATAGGCCGGATAATTCTGCTGGGCAATGGTGCGTAAATTAACTTCTAGGTTTTTTTCCAAACCCCGCACTGGCTTCAACACCGATACCCCAGGTTGGAAATCTTGCTTGGGCAGGGATCTTCCCAGAAAAATCTTGGTGGTAACCACCGTCAGCAGGTTATACACAATGCCCCCGGCTATGGGCAATAAACATAACCAGGACAAAATTTCCCACCATTGGCCAACATTCACCCCGATCCAATCTCCGTCGCTAGAACAATGCCGACCCCTAACCCTAGCAGATGGGGCGATCGCCATGTTGTATGGCCGCCATACCTAAAAAAATTAAATTGTCATTCAGGGCCACCGCAAGATTAGGGAAATACTGCCCCAATAGCACATGCAGTATCTTGCCATCTCCTCCGGTCATAACCATGGCGGTGCCGGGAAATTGTGCTTGCCAAGCCTGGAGATAACCTTGCAATGCCCCCAACATTCCATAGGTAACACCGCTAAAAACGGCGCTGGGGGTATCCAAAGCCCAACGGTTAGGTAACTGGGACAACTGGGTTAATGAGCCTAACTCTAACTTGGGGAGGGCCGCCAGGCGATCGCCAAGGATTTGTAACTGCAATCCCAAACCGGGCAGGATCGCTCCTCCCACCAGTTTTTTATCTTGGTCAAAACCAGTAATGGTCAAGGCAGTGCCCCCATCGATGACTAAACAGGGAAAACCGTAGACCAGCCCCGCCCCCAAGCCAGCTAAAGCCCGGTCAATGCCAAAGCTGGGGTAAATATTACCTAGGGGAATATCCTTTAGGGTCAATATTCTCGGTTGATATGCTTGCCAAACTTCGGTTTGCTCCGGCACCACCGACGCCAATACAAAGGGCACTTCCTTCAACAAAACCGGCAACTGATCCAAAGCGGGGCTGTAATCTGTAACCCAGGTTTGCAGGGGAGTATTGCCGCTACAATATGCCCAGTGCAAACGGGAGTTGCCTATCATTAGGCCTAACCAAGGTTTTTGTTTGTCATTATCCAGGGCTAAACCAAAACCCGGCTTCAATGTTTCCACGGTAACCAAATGCCTGCCCCCGGCAGACTGAGCTAATCTAGCTTTCCCATTAGACCACGGCTAACCAGAGTGATTAACTATGAGTCGCAAAAATCTCATCCTATTGGCGGTTTACGTTGCTTTTACCCTGGGAATTAGTCTGTGGCTGGGGCAACGGGCCTACCAATGGTTACCCCCTGCGGCCGCCCAGGAAGCACAACCCGTGGGGGATTTATTTAGTTTTTTGGTCAGCCTTGGTAGCGTGGTCTTTCTGGGAGTAGCGGGGGCCATGGCCTACTCCATTATTTTCTATCGATTCAGTCTGCAAAATCCCCAGGGGGCACCTATTCGGGGTAATGCCCGTTTGGAAATTTTTTGGACAGTGGTGCCGATTATTTTGGTGACCTGGATTGCTTGGTACAGCTACGTCATTTACCAACGGATGAATGTGCTCGGCCCCTTACCCGTGGTAGAAGTGCCTCAATTGCTAGGGGAAAAGGCGATCGCCGCCGGCCCTCCTGCGGAATTGGCCATGGCCCAGGGGAGCAATATCAACCCCGAAAAAATTGGCGTAGAAGTGAAACAATGGCTGTGGACTTTTACCTATCCCAATGCCGGGGTGACTAGCCATGAATTACATTTGCCCCTCGATCGCCGGGTAACGTTGAACATGACTTCGGCGGACGTGCTCCATGGGTTTTACGTGCCCAATTTCCGCATTAAGCAGGACATTGTGCCCAACCGGGAAATCGAATTTAGTTTTACCCCCAATCGCCTGGGGGAATACAAACTCCACGACTCCCAATTTAGCGGCACCTACTTCGCCGTGATGACAGCTCCCGTAGTGGTGCAATCTGTGTCCGATTACCAAGCCTGGTTAGAAAGTCAAAAATCCCTCGCCCCAGGGCAATTGCCCAATCCGGCCCTGGATGAATTCAACCAAACCCCTGGCACTCCCCTCAAAAGTGGTTGGCCCACCGTTTCCCCTGCAACTCGTAAATAACGACTGGGAATTAGGTTGTCATCCCGAGCCAGCAATCCACCGCTGGTAGTAAAGATTTGTAAACTATAATGACTTAGAATTTGAATGTAGTTTTAGCGGTAGGGACTGAATGGAAAAACTAATGCGGATTGAGCGGCTGTTACTAATTGGGCACATTGCCTCCATGGGTTTTGGTCTGGCCGGACTATTGCTGGTGTTACCCCACCCAGAATTTGTGGCCCAGTTACCTCCCATTGGCCAGACAGCTTTCCAGTGGTCCATGGCTGGTGGCGGCGTAGCTTACATGATCCTAGGCTTTGCCGCTGTGGCTGTTTATGCCTTCCGCACCTTGGGGTTGTTGCCTACCCTCGGATTTTTGATTCCCGCCTTGGGCATTTCCGTGTCCGCCGAACTGTTGGGGACTAGCACCGGTTTTCCCTTTGGTTACTATCGCTACCTATCGGGCTTAGGCTACAAAATTGCTGGTCTAGTGCCCTTCACCATTCCCCTTTCCTGGTTTTATCTAGGATTTTGCTCCTACCTCCTGGTACGGGCAGGGCTACGTCACAGTAATTTGCCCCGTTTTGGCCAGGAGTTGACGGCGATCGCCGTGGGGGCAACTTTGTTAATGTCCTGGGACTTCGTTTTGGACCCCGCCATGAGCCAAACCACTATGCCCTTTTGGGTATGGGATGTGCCGGGGGGATTTTTCGGTATGCCCTATCAAAACTTCGCCGGGTGGTTCTGCACCGGGGCCATATTTATGATCGTGGCGACCATTATTTGGCGAGTTAATAAAGTTGAAATTCCCGAAGCTGACTACTCCCTTCCCCTGGCCATGTACCTGGGCAATTTCGGCTTCGCCATGGTGATGAGTATTGGAGCCCATATTTATCCCCCCATTTTTCTCGGCTTTTTGTTGGGCGTTGCACCGGCATTATATTTCTACCGTCGGGCTGGGGAAGATTCCCGTTCCACCGCCGTTTCCCGTTTAAAGTCTGTAATTGAAAAGGATAAATCGGATTTGGCCGCTGCCAAGTAGTTGGTACAGTAGGGGAGTGGCCTAGGGTCACTTTTTCGTCTTCCTGACTATGTTTTATGTCTAGCTCTCCAATTTTGTCGGTGGCCGTCCTGGGTACGGGTTTTGGCCAGGCTGTCCATTTACCGGCTCTGCAATACCACGATCAAACCCAGGCGATCGCCGTTTACCATCGGGATTTGACCAAGGCCCAGGAAGTAGCTAAATCCCAGGATTTACCCCACAGTTATGACAATTTGCCGGAGTTGCTGGCTAATCCAAATATCAAAGCAGTGACCGTTGCCAGTCCCCCCTTCCTCCATTTTGAGATGGCTAGGGACGCGATTGTAGCCGGCAAACATGTGTTGTTGGAAAAACCCATGACCTTAAGGGTAGAGGAAACGATTGAACTTTATCACTTGGCCCAGCAACGGGGGGTGACGGTGATGCCGGATTTTGAGTTTCGCTTTGTGCCCGCTTGGCAATATGTGGCGGAACTTTTGGAACGGGAAATTTTGGGCAAACTAAGGTTAATTAAAGTGGATTGGCTGGTGGGCAGTAGGGCCAATGCTGAACGAGCTTGGAATTGGTATGCCCAACGGGAAAAAGGCGGGGGAGCTTTAGGGGCCTTAGCTTCCCACACGTTCGATTATTTGCACTGGTTATTTGGCCCGGCCCACAGTTTGTCCGCTAATTTGAGTGTGGCGATCGCCGAACGGCCTGATCCCCTCGACAATAATCGTTTGAAGCCAGTGACAGCAGAGGATACAGCGCTAATCAGTTTAACCTTGGACAATGATATTCCCTGCCAAGTAAATATCACCTCCGTCGCCCATGGTGGTCGGGGCCATTGGCTGGAGATTTACGGCGAAAAAGGTAGTTTGGTGTTGGGCAGTGACAACCTGAAGGATTATGTCCATGGTTTCAAAATTTTCCACCATCCTGCCGGGGAACCAATGCAGGAACTAAAAGTACCAACCCGTTTGGATTTTCCTAAGGTATTTGCCGATGGTCGCCTTGCTCCGGTGGTACGGGTGGTGGATGAATGGGCACAGAGTATTTTCCAAAAGAGAACTCCTACACCATCTTTGCGCCATGGGGTTTACTCCCAACTATTAATGGATTTGACCCACCAAGCCCATCAACAACAGCAATGGGTGCCTGTGCCGGATCTTGATCGCCTTTTGGCCCGATAGTTTCCCATGGCCAAAGTTCCGCCCCTGATTGTTATTTGTGGCACCACCGCCAGTGGCAAGTCCCAACTAGCCCTTGATTTGGCCCAGAGGTTAAACGCAGTTATTTTAGGGGCCGATTCTCGACAAATTTACCGACAATTGGACATTGGCACCGCTAAACCCAGCCTCGGCGATCGCCAACGGGTGCCCCATTACCTGATTGACATTTGTGAACCAACGGAAAATTTCACCCTAGCGGAATATCAACGGCAAGCCCAGGAGTTAATTGCGTCATTAAGCCAACCCATTCTTCTGGTGGGAGGCACTGGTTTGTACATTCAGGCGATCGTTCGGGGGTTGAAAATTCCCGCCGTTCCACCCCAAGCCGATCTACGGGAACAGTTGGCTAACTTGGGACAAACTTTTTGTTATCAACTGTTGGGTCAAGTGGACCCCATGGCCCAAAGCAAAATTGAACCCCCTGATGTGGTGCGTACCCTAAGGGCTTTGGAAGTTTTCTACACCACTGGGCAACCCATTTCTGTTCTCCAAGGGGAAAATCCCCCCAATTATCCCATTGTGCAAATTGGCCTGGGGCTGGAACCGGAGCAACTCCAGCCGAGAATTGTCCGCCGTACCCACGCCATGATTGAGGCTGGTTTAGTAGAGGAAGTGGAAAGTTTAATCCATCAGTACGGAGAAAACTTACCCCTCCTCCATACCCTTGGTTATGCCGAAATTACACAACATCTCCAGGGCAAAATATCCCTGCCCCAAGCCACGGAGTCCATCATTGTCCACACCAGGCAATTTGCCAAACGTCAACGCACTTGGTTCCGCAAGGATTCGGCCATCCATTGGTTTGATGCTAACCAGGGAAACCTATTAAATTCGGTGACAAAACTAGTACAAGTCCAGGAAAATAGAGGAATGTTTTAAGTATTGCGGGGTGAAATAGTTCTTAAAATGGCATCATTGCTAGTTTCCCCCCAGGACTTTTACGCTTATGGCCATGGATAAGGACACGAAATTTGCCCTATTGGTGATGGGAGTCCCTCTTTTGGGTGTGCTCTATTGCGCCTTCATTTTGGCAGTGATGCTTTCCTCGGAAACTGCCCGACAACATCCCATTATTACCGGCACTATCTTCGTGTTGGCTCCTTCTCTTATTTCTGGCACCATTTGGTTAAGGGCTTCTTTTAAGGCCAGAAAACAGGAAAACTTGGGGCTTTAATGGGCATTCTTTATCTGGTGGCAACTCCCATTGGTAATTTGGGCGATATGACTCCTCGGGCGATCAAAACCCTGCAGGAGGTTGATTTAATTGCGGCGGAAGATACCAGGCACACGGGCAAGTTATTACAACATTTCCAAATCACCACGCCCCAGATTAGTTACCACGACCATAATCGCCATGGCCGCACCCAGGAGCTATTGGCCAAATTACAAAAGGGACAAAACATTGCTTTGGTGAGTGATGCGGGTACTCCAGGCATTTCCGATCCAGGGCAGGAGTTGGTGGCGGCCTGTGGAGAATCAAATATTGAGGTGATACCTATTCCCGGAGCAACAGCTTTAATTGCGGCTTTAATTAGTTCCGGTTTAGCCACAGAACGTTTTGTTTTTGAAGGTTTTTTACCCACGAAAAACCAATCTCGACAGCAATTGTTACAGAGTCTAGTACAGGAACAGCGCACTATTATCCTCTACGAAGCGCCCCACCGTTTATTGACCACGTTGACTGATCTGCAGACTGTTTTAGGCGCAGAAAGGAACTTAACTGTGGCTCGGGAATTAACTAAATACCATGAACAATTTTGGCGAGGGAATCTGCAAACGGCGATCGCCTATTTCACGGAAAACACACCGAAAGGGGAATTTTGCTTGGTAATTGCCGGGGCTCCAGCAGACGACAGGCCCAGCTTCTCTGAAGAGAATTTGCGGGACGAATTGAAAAACTTAATAAATAAAGGCTTAAGTCGTTCCCAAGCCAGCAAACAATTAGCGGAAGTAACCCGGCTACCCCGTCGGCAACTTTATCAACTCAGTTTGGAAATAGAAGCTGATAGCTGAAACCCGATTCTTGGCCAGCCTCCATGGCAAAACCCACCTCTGGAAATTCACTAAATTTTTCGCTCAGGAGTTCCAGCTTGGGCCGCTAGCCATTGTTTTAATTCTGTGAAATCAGAGCAGTCCAACAGCACTTCTCCCAACTGCTCCAATTGGGGCACAGTTAGAGTGTCAATTCTCGTCAGATTAACTTCATCCAACTCGCCAAAACGATGCTTAATTTGTTTGAGTAGCAGAGATTTTTGTCCACATTCAATGCCTTGAAGCATCCAACTGGTTGTTAACTGCATAACGTCCTCCTGTTCTGGGGGGGAAAATTCGGCGATGGTTTCTTTGAAAATTGTCTCTTCCGCTTGATTGAGAGTGAGATAGGTGTCCACAAAGCCAGAGATTAATTGCATTCTAGCCGGATCAAGCTTGAGGGTTACCAATAGTCGCAAACATTCAGCCTTAACTTTGGCACGGTCGGGGGGAGCAATCTGCATTTTGGCCATTAATGCCGAAGCAATGGGATTAGGTTGAGACAAAAAATCCCGCCAGTGGAGTTGGTTAAGTTGAAGAACTCTATATTTAAAATCTAGTACTAGTAAGTCGGGAAAATTAACACAGTATTCCTGGGGAGCTGGCTTTAAAGGACGATCGTAGGAAAAAATTACGATGGGATAAACTGGCAAAGAAAATTTAGCATGGAGACGGGCAAAGTAATGAAACATCCGCTGATTAAACTGGGATTGGTTGGTAGCCTGGGCTTCCACATGGATGAGGAAATAGGCATCTTGCCCCTTAAATTTGGCTTGGACGATCAGATCGCTCTCATGTCTTTCGCCAAAGGTTACATCCGTGAAAATTTCCTTGTCGAGAAAAATTAAGGAATCTTGGTCTAAGTAATCCAAGACCTGGGGAAAAAACAAATCAAGAAACTCTACAAAAAAAGTTGTCAAAAGTTCCTTGAAGAGGCGATCGTGGTCAATCATTCTTGATGGCGAGATTTGAAATCTTCAATAGTCATGGCCAAACCCTGATCTAGGGGAATGGTTGGTTGCCAATCTAAATAGTTTTTTGCCAAGGTAATATCCGGTTGCCGCTGTTTGGGGTCATCCTCCGGTAGGGGTTGGTAAATTAACTCCGCATCAGGATTAATGGCGGTCTGGATTTTTTCTGCCAGTTGCAAAATGGTATATTCCCCCGGATTACCCAAATTAACTGGGCCAATGTAATCCCCATTCATGAGGCGCATTAGACCTTCCACCAAGTCAGATACGTAGCAGAAACTGCGGGTTTGGGAGCCATCGCCAAAAACTGTGAGGGGTTTACCCTGTAATGCTTGAACAATAAAGTTACTTACCACCCGGCCATCGTTTTCCAACATTCGGGGGCCATAGGTGTTGAATATCCTTGCTACTCTAATATCAACTTTGTGCTCCCGATAGTATTCAAAAGCTAGGGTTTCTGC
This sequence comes from Synechocystis sp. LEGE 06083, assembly GCF_015207725.1. Taxonomy (NCBI): domain Bacteria; kingdom Bacillati; phylum Cyanobacteriota; class Cyanophyceae; order Synechococcales; family Merismopediaceae; genus Synechocystis; species Synechocystis sp. LEGE 06083. The sequence continues at coordinate 1,983 of NZ_JADEWJ010000036.1, read as the reverse complement.
CACCCGCTTCCCTTCGTCGTAACAGGCTCTTGGACCAATTGTATTAACATTGCCCCGATAGCTTTCCGGTTGGGGATGAACGTCTGGATCGCCATACACTTCCGAGGTGGATGCCAATAAAAACCTTGCGCCAACCCGTTTAGCTAAACCCAACATATACAAAGTCCCCATCACATTGGTTTTGATGGTTTTAACGGGATTGAATTGGTAATGGACGGGGGAGGCTGGGCAGGCTAGATGGTAAACCTGGTCGACTTCCAAGCGAATGGGTTCGGTAACGTCGTGGCGAATGAGTTCAAAATTGGGATTATCTAACCATTGGATAATGTTCCGCTTTGTGCCGGTGTAAAAGTTATCCAGGCATAAAACTTCGTGGCCCTGGGCCATCAGGCGATCGATAAGATGGGAACCAATGAAGCCTGCTCCCCCTGTGACCAAAATCCGCATCTTTACCCCAACTTGTACAAATGGCGTCATTTTAGCATTTGGCAAATGCCTAGACAGCAATGAAATTCAATATGTCTATCCCCCACAGAGGAAAGGTTTGCGATCAATCCAATAGCCCCGGAATGGTTTTAATTTCCAGCCGTTGCTCCGCTAGTTCCACGGTAGGTACAATGGCTTCAACGAAGGGGATGAGCACTTCTTTGTCCGGGCTTTTATCCAAAGTTATCCCTAACAAATCGTTGCCGGCGCTATAGAAATCTGTCACTATCCCTAGGCGATCGCCATTGTTGTGGTCGTAAACAATCAACCCCAATAAATCAGTGACATGGAATTCCCCCGGCTCCAACGGTAGGCGATCGGTGGCGGGCACCAATAGTTGGTAATTGACCAAGGCTTCCGCCTGATTGCGGTCGGTAATTTCAGCGAAACGAAGAATATAAAGGTTTTTGCCAGGAATTTGTTTGCCCTTTTTGAGCGTGAGGGGTTGGGGGGCATCCTGAGCTGTTTTTCTAATCCACCGCTGACCCTTGGTTAAAAATCTTTCGGGGAAATCTGAGGCTGAAAGAACCCGCACTTCCCCCTGAATGCCCTGGGGTGCAACAATGGTACCAATTTCTAGCCAATTTTCCGTTTCCATGGTTTGGATCATATTTTTTTGATGTTTCGTTAAAATTTCTCGGACTCCACCATCGTTCGTCTTTTGAGGGACTGTTGACAAAGTTTTAGTTTGGCTTCTAAACCCCCCAATACTGGGAGACTTTTCTCTAGTTTTCCGCGAAACTAAGGAGGACCAAAGGCTTTTTAAACAGAAACCTATTGTCCACTGGGAAATAGCTAATTGGTGACGTAAAGCTGACCTACCTGCTCCACCGCAAGGCGGGACTGAATACCCAAGGTCAAAGGAGAGCGATCGCCGTTGTGGAAATGGTCAGCGGCGGCACAGGCAATCATGGCGGCATTATCAGTACAAAATTTTAAGGGTGGGAAAAAAACCTGCAATTGATTTTCCTCGGCGGCGGCTTGGAGATGATAGCGTAGGCGGCTATTGGCGGCCACCCCTCCTCCCACAGTAATGGTGGTTAAGCCATGGTCCAATGCACAACGAATAGTTTTCTTGGTCAGGGAACGGGCCACCGTATCTTGGAAACTGGCTGCTAAATCATCCACGGGGAAAGGTTCTGGGCTTTGCTTTAGCTCCTGGGTAAGGCGCAACATGGCAGTTTTCAAACCACTAAAACTGGAGTCGTAGGGATGGTATCCCCCCTGGGGTAGGGAAATTTTTCCCTCGGGTAACTTAAAAGCAGCCGCATCGCCATTTTTAGCCGCTCGGTCAATGGCCGGCCCCCCTGGGTAACCTAAATCCAGCAGACGAGCTACCTTGTCAAACGCTTCCCCCGCTGCATCATCCCTGGTGGTGCCCAATTGTCGGTAATCGCCACAGCCCTTAACGTGGATCAAACTGGTATGCCCACCGGATACCAATAGGCACAAAAAGGGTGGCTGCAACTCCGGCTGACTCAGATAGCTGGCATAGAT
>NZ_JADEWJ010000352.1:0-3201 GCF_015207725.1 Synechocystis sp. LEGE 06083 | reverse complement strand
CCCTAAAAGAACGAGCCGAGGTTTTGCAGTCCTGTCCCCAATGCGGCAGTGCGGTTAACCCGGGGGAAATCGAACGTTGGGGCCGCTGTAGTGTCTGTGCCACCAAGCCCTGGCGGGAAATTTTTTCCCAATCCCGGCCAGAAAAAGATGGGCATCGTTAGTTGTCAGTAGAATGCCCGGTCTAAGTGTAATTACGAATTTGTTGCCCCCAGCCCTCAGGCCTTGGTGGAGGGTTAATTTTTTTACCGGCAGTCGGGGAAACTCCGTAACCTGACAAATTTGCATGGCAACCGTGAATACTTTTAGTTTTTTTTGGGTAAGATGGGGTTAGATATCGGTAAATACGGAGAAATTTCGGGATGTTTTTTTCATCTGTCCCCATTCGCGAGGAGATTGCGGAAAGGTCAAAGGGCTTTTCTCTAACTGTTTTTCCGTGTTTGGTTGCGCCGTTGCTTTAACTAAGTTTAACCGCCTAACTGAGTTTATCTGGAGCTCCGGCCCCGAACTGAGCTGCCATTGTGTTAGCCGCTGCTTGAATCCTAAATAATTTTTCAATTTTTTCGAGTCTTTTAATCCTGAATATGCACAACTCGACCTTGTTTGTCCTTGACTCCCGGGTGTTCCATGGGGGCCTGCTTCAGGCGGCTATTCTGCCCAATGTTGCAGCAATAACCCTAGACCCCGACCAGGACGGTCTCCGGCAGATTACTGAAGCGATTGGGAGACAAGGTGCTGTTCGTTCTCTGCATATTCTTTGCCATGGTTCCCCTGGCTTTCTGCACCTAGGTAATGGTCATCTGGGCTTGGATAATTTGGCCCTTCGCAGTCAGGAGTTAAAAGGCTGGTTTGCTGGGGTAGAGTCCCCCCAACTATCTCTCTACGGTTGCAATGTGGCTGCCGGGGATGCCGGTGCGGAATTTGTTGAAAAGTTAGCTGGGTTAACTGAGGCCGGGGTCGCCGCTTCCACTACGGCGATCGGGCATCAAGCCCTGGGTGGTAATTGGCTTTTAGATTTTCAAACGGGTGATATTGTCATGGAAAATATTTTTTCTGCTCCTGAGTTAGCGGCCTATCCCGGCGTCTTGGATGGCAACGGAGAATGGTCTTTGTTCGACCTAGTAGATTCCTCTGGTATCTACACCGAGCGGCTCGATGCCCTGCAATTGTTAGTACAGGAGCAACTTTCCGGCTTTTTTGCCCAATCTGACTATCTCACTCAGTTAGCCATCCCTTTTAGCGCCACCGCTGGCACTGCTGGCTGGACAGGGAATGCAGAATCTTTGCGGTCTTCCATTTTGGATGGTAGTTACCAAATCCGTTTGGAAGTACGTTCTGGCGCTGAATTACAGGGAGCTTTGGGGGCCTACAGTGCGACCGGAACCACTGGTACCCCGACTATTTATCTGAATGCCGATTGGTTTGCCACCGCTAGCCAAGAGCAAATTGTTGCTGTCTTGCTCGAAGAAATTGGCCATGATTTTGACCAAATTTTAAATGACGGGGCCGATAGCCAAGGCGACGAAGGAGAAATATTTGCGAATGTAGTATTGGGTAATGAATTTTATCTGGCTTCATTACAACAAAATGTCGATCAAGCCCAAATTACCATCGATGGTCAATCCCTTTCCGTTGAACAGTCAGCTCCACCGATTGATGTTGGAGGCCTGCTCCTAAACTTCGATGGTGGCGCAAGCCCTAATAACGCTTCTAATAACTCTACTAACCCTGGCATTTATCAGGCAGGTACTGGTACTGGTGCTGCTACCATCGGCGCAGTCTATAAATTTACTAATATCGTCACTGTTGCAGGAACCCAAATCGATGCTCTGGTGACAATCGATAACATCTCGAATGCCACACTTGTCTCCATAGATGATCCCAACCCTAATGGAAACAATAACTATACAGTTGGCTCTCTTACTATTCCGGACAGTGCTTTTTTTGCTCCCAGGGTTAATGTATCTAGTGCCAATGGAAGAGTTGATTTCACGATTAATTTCCAAGATACCGCCGGTAATCCGCTCGCTCTGACTAATTTATACAGTAATTCCATCGATATCGATGGTCCCGAATTCGTCGAGTATGGCGGATTTGAACTATATCAGCTTGCTAATAATAACCCTTCGACCAACTTAACTGCTTCTGCGGGTGAAGGAGATCAGATCAGATTTACTGGTTCAGGGGAGTATAGTGGTCTGGCTCTCAACGACCAGGGCCGGGTACAAACGAGATTCGATTCGGTTAGTTCTATAAATATCTCTATAGGAGCTACAGCGCCGGTTAATTTTAATGGGGGGCGTCAATTTGGATCCGTTTTTGTATTTATTCCCTACGCCAACGAACCCACCACCGTCACCGTCAATGATGCGCCAGTAAATACCCTACCGGCAACGTTCAGCGTCAATGAGAACACGAACTTAACCTTGAGTAGTTTGTCCATAAGCGATGTGGATGCTGGGACAGGCAATGTAACCGTAAACCTGTCTGTCAATTCAGGAACTTTATCTGCATCACCAGGAGGAGGTGTTACAGTAACCGGCTCTGGAACTGGCTCCATTGTTCTGAGCGGTACAGTAGCCAACATCAATACATTCCTGGGTGTTAGCTCTGCCCCCGTTTTTGCTCCAACTGCCAACTTCAACGGTGCCGTTACCCTCACCATGGTAACCAATGACGGAGGTAATACAGGTTCAGGGGGGGCTAAGTCTGATTCCGACACCTCAACCATTACTGTCAATGCCGTCAATGAACCACCAGTATTGACAGGAGACTTGAGTGCAACGGTAGCCGAAGGTGGAACCTACAGCATCCTAGCGGCAGATTTAGGTTACACCGACCCCGATGATGTAGATGCGGGTGTAACCTTCACGGTGAGTAACCAGAGCAATGGCACGGTATTGGTGAATGGTGTTGCCGCAACCTCCTTCACGGGAACCCAATTGACGGCAGGGCAGGTGAGCTTCCAGCACGATGGTGGTGAAACAACAACAGCCTCCTTTGATGTCCTAGTAGAAGACGGCAACGAAGATAGCTCAACACCAATAGCAAGTACCTTCAATTTCATCGTTACCCCGGTCAATGAACCACCAGTATTGACAGGAGACTTGAGTGCAACGGTAGCCGAAGGTGGAACCTACAGCATCCTAGCGGCAGATTTAGGTTACACCGACCCCGATGATGTAGATGCGGGTGTAACCTTCA
>NZ_JADEWJ010000351.1:0-3203 GCF_015207725.1 Synechocystis sp. LEGE 06083 | reverse complement strand
CAACAGGTGTTGGAAATTTTGCAGGCCCCCCAGTTAACCCGCCCCAAAGAGTGGTTGACCCCCATCCCGGATTTAACCGACCAGGAAAATACCAAGCCCAGTACCCCCCGCATGGCCCGTCGCCGTCGTCGTCAGCCGGAGCCTGCCCCCATTCAGTTTGAAGATACCCGGAGAATGAATACCAAGGACAATGGTTTTATCTTCACGGCGATCGCCTTTTTGGCTGTGTTGCTGGGGGTGACCTACTGGTTAAGTTAGTCCCGAACAACCTACCCGATGGCAAAAGTCAACGATGGTAGTCTTCATTTGTCCCTGGTGAGCTAAAAAGCCAGTAAACTAGGCGAGAAATCATCATCCCCAACGGCCTCCTATGGAATGGTTTGCCATTGCCCTGTCCACTTTTCTTACTTTCCTGGCCCCGGTCAACTTCATTGGTGATCAAGTCATAGCCAATCAAATTCGCCAGCGAGTCCATGGGGTGGAAGACCTATCGGTGCGGGTGGATAATGCCCCCAACTATCAATTAATCCAGGGAAAAATCCAACGGGTCCGCATCGCCAGTCGGGGTCTGGAAATTGTGCCCAGTGTGAGAATTCAGCAACTGCAATTGGAAACCGATCCCATTGATGTGGACCTGCAAGCTCTGCGGGAAAACCGTAACCTAGCGGGACTGAGGCAAGCCCTACGGCAACCATTCCAAGGGGCGACGGAACTGGTCATCACCGAAGCTGATTTGAATCGGGCTCTGCAAAATGCCACCGTTAAGGAACGGCTACAAAAACAAATTGACCAACGGGTACCCGCCGATGTGCCCCGTTTTCAACTGCTCAACGTCCAAGTGGATTTCCTTGGGGAAGATCGCCTCGGCATTAACTTGGAACTAGGGCAACAACTGGAACCCAACACTGATCTGGAAAAATTAGCCATTGCCATCGAAACTGGCATCTCGATCCAAAACGGCGATCGCCTAATCCTGGTTGAGCCCACAGCCTCCCTCAATGGCCGCCGCATCAACACCAATGTTCTGAACAGTATCATCAGCAGTTTTAGCGATAACCTCAGCTTAAAAAGATTGGAAAATCGCGGCATCACCGCCCGAATTTTACGGTATGACATCACCCCGGATGAATTCAGTTTTAGTGCCTTTGGCAGTATTGCTCCAGAAGAAGAATAAAAAAATGCCCCCAATGCGATGGATTAGGGGCGCGACTTATTTAGTGGATTAACGATCAGACTTGATATTTACCACTTTTAAACAGGAAATATGTTGGTGAAATCACTAGTCGTTAATGTGCCGGTGAAGTTAGTCAATTCGATAAACGCATCCTTGGTGGCATTAAAGCCAATTGAGCCATCGTTGATAGCCACAAAGGTGCGGGAACCTACGGTAATTTGAGCAGCATCATAAGCACCAAGAGTTGACAAGCCAAGAACTGTTACCCCCAATCCAAAGATGCTATTAGCGCTCAGTTGACGCACACCTGGAAGGATGCCGTCAGTTGGTACCTGTTGAACAAAGAACTTATCTTGCCCAATTGTAAAATCAGTGATGACATCAACCTTAGACAAATTAACGTTGAACCAGGAAATTCCTATCTGAGAATCGGTCAGAGTAGTGTAGTCAAACAGGTCATTATCAGAACCACCAGTTAGAAGGTCTTTTTCTGCACCACCAGAGATAAAGTCATTTCCATCGCCCCCAAAGATGGTGTCCTTGCCCCCCCCTCCTCTTAGGATGTTGTCTTGAGCATCGCCGGTAATACTGTCATTACCACTAGTGCCGATAACATCATCAAAGTTAATGACTTTTGCTAGAGAAAAAGTGGGATCAGTTTCGTTGGGGGAAGACAGAGTTTCAGCGCTCAAATCTACATTAACCGGTGAAACAGCACCAGAAAAGTCGATGGTGTTATTGTCAGCACCACCATTGGCAATGACTTCTTCGATGTTGAGGAGCGTATCTGTGCCCAGAGCGCCCTTTTCTACGGTTAAGGATAGGTCACCAGTGCCTTTTAGGGTAATAGCCTGGTCACCACTATCTTCGAGGTCTCCATAGTGGGCAGTGTCATAATCGTCGCCACCATCCATGGTGTCATTGCCTTGGCCACCAAATAGGGTGTCATTGTCGAGATCACCAAATACGCTGTCATCTCCCAGATCGCCGTATAGGCTGTCATTGCCTTTCCCGCCCCTGACGGTATCATTGCCTTTCCCGCCCCTGACAGTATCATCACCTACATTCCCGTTTAAGAAATCATCTCCCACATTCCCGTTCAGGAAATCATTTCCATCACCACCGGATATGCTGTCATTTCCGTCACCACCGAGTATGCTATCGTCTCCATCACCACCGGATATGGTGTCGTCTCCGCCCATACCGTAGATGGTGTCATTTCCCCCTAGACCAGTTAAGACGTTATTCTCGTCGTTACCAATAATGACGTTATCTAGGGCATTACCTTCGCCGTTAATGTTATCCGTACCCGTCAAAGTTAGATTCTCAATAAATTGGGGGGTTAAATCAAGTAACGTCAGTCCTAGATAAAGAGCATAGTCAACAGGACCTAGTCCGATCACGGGCAGGGCGGCAGCGGTATTATTAGCAAGTCCACTGATCCCTGGCAAAGAAAAGGTGGAACCGTTTAATGAGTAGGTCACTGAAGATTCGACTAAATCTGTGCCATCTGTATCTAGCCACTCTCCAACTAAATCACCAGTATTGTCAACAATGTAGGTATCGTCACCGAAACCACCGAACATGGTATCGGCCCCGGTACCACCATCCAAAAGATCGTCACCGGTTAACCCCACTAGGATGTCAGTTCCTGCATCACCAAAGATACTATCGTCGCCCAAGGTACCAATTAGGGCGGGGCGAAAGTTCTTGGTCTGCAAAACTAGACCCAAAAAGCCTCCAAATGAAGCACCGGTGTTGTTATCGTTTTGGGGAGTTCCGTTAATGATAGCCATAGTACCTAACCTCTAATGTAAACTGTGGAGTATAAAAAACTAATGCTTGAAATATGAACACCATTAATGGGACGGCAGTGGTAGACGAATCTAATGGCGGCGGGTAGATTGGCAAATCAAAGGAAGCTGGCGGCTTTCCAGACGAACCAAACGGATTGGACATCCACTGTGGGTGTTCATACTGAAATTTTATACTAGGTTAATTGATTTAAGTGCTAAGGAATGCTTAAGAA
>NZ_JADEWJ010000035.1:0-19834 GCF_015207725.1 Synechocystis sp. LEGE 06083 | reverse complement strand
CCTAGGCACTGCGTTGCCACTGTTATGATCAAGGCTCAATGCCAAGCATTGTCTTGGAATTTTTCCCTTTTTGCCCATGCCCCTGCCCCGTTTACTGACCATTGTCCTCGCTGTGAGCTTCATTTTGGGGATGGTGATTTGGCTCATCGACGCCATTCTGAGGCTCTACTCCCAGGTGGCTTGGACTTCTCCTTTTTTGGCCAACATTGTCATTTTGCTAGTGATTGGGGTGCTGGCCCTGTTAATTGCTACTTTTTTTTACTATTTCAACCTAGCCAACCAGCCCAAAGATACTGCCGCTAAAAAACGGCGACGCATTAAATTACCAGAGCAAAAAAACGAAACAGCGGCGGCCAATCTACAAGCAGTGCGGCGGCAGATGCAGCAAATTCAAGACCAGGTGGCCCAAAAAGCTTTGCTGGAAAAAACCCGCTTAATTGAAGCCCAGTTGCAACGGGGTAATTTGAACCTGGTGGTATTTGGCACAGGGGCGGCGGGCAAAACCTCTTTGGTTAATGCCTTATTAGGGCAAATTCAGGGGGAAGTGGCCCCCACCATGGGCACCACGATCGCCGGAGAGAAATATTACCTTTACCTGGATGGGGTCAGTCGGGACTTGGAAATCACCGATACACCGGGCATTTTGGAGGCGGGGGTGCGCGGTACCGAACGGGAAACGGCAGCTCGGCAATTGGCCACGGAGGCGGACCTACTTTTGTTTGTGGTGGATAATGACCTGCGCCAGTCCGAATATGAACCCCTCAGGGCCCTGGCTAAAATTGGCAAGAGATCTCTGCTAATTCTCAATAAAGCTGATTTATATCCCCCCGATGAGGTAGAGATCTTATTGCAAACCCTCCGGCAACGGGTCAAAGCCTTTATTCCCCCGGAAGATGTGTTGGCGATCGCCGCCCGACCCCAGGATGTAGCCATTCAACCGGGATTACTGATGAGGCCAGAGCCGGAAATTGAGCCTTTGGTCAAACGTTTAGTCGCCGTATTGCGTAGTGATGGGGACGATTTGATGGCGGATAATATCCTGTTGCAATCCCAACGGCTAGGGGAGGAAGCTAGGCAAATTATCGAGCAACAACGGCAACGGGAAGCGATGAAAATCATTGACCGTTATCAGTGGATTGGGGCCGGGGCCATTGCGGTTACGCCTCTGCCGGTGATTGATTTGTTGGCCACTACGGCCATCAACGCCCAGATGGTAGTGGAAATTGGTCGGGTCTATGGCTGTGAAATTGACGGCGATCGGGGCAAAGAATTAGCAATTTCCCTGGGTAAAACCTTTGTGGGGCTAGGTATTGTCAAAGGGGCGGTGGAGTTGATGGCCCAGGCCATGCAGTTGCAACTCACCACCTACATCATCGGTAAAGCTATCCAGGGGGTCACAGCGGCTTATCTGACTCGCATTGCTGGCAAAAGTTTTATTCAATATTTCCGCCAGGATCAGGATTGGGGCGATGGCGGTGTGGCCCAGGTGGTGGAACAACAATTTCAACTCAGCCGCAAAGATGAATTCATTCAGGCCTTCGTCAAACAGGCGATCGCCAAAGTGGTGGAACCCCTGGAAGATTTTTGGGGTAAAGAGACGGTTGAAAATACCCCAGAACAGCTAGAACCATTGCCAGAACTAGAAAATTTAATCACCCTGGAAGAAGAATTAATCGAAGCCACTTTGCCAGAACCAGAAGTTTACCAAAGCCGTTACGCCGATTGGCATAGCCCTCCACCCCAACGCCAGGATGACTGGTAATTAACCCATGGCAGAAGAATTGTAAAAACTACAAACTCATAAAAAAGACGACCACCCCAACGGCGATCGCCAAATCATTCAGCTCGTCAAAGTAACCGACTAAAACCAGTCAGCTACCAAAGCAAAAATTAAGCATCGGTGTCAACCCGACCGTAGAAAATACCCCGGACTTTCACATCAAGGGGTTCCTTCGCACCCAAATCAGTGTCGGAAGGCTGTTCACTTTCAAAAATACCGGCAATTTCCCCAGTGGAACCGTCCACTTGGGTTACCTGTAAGGAAAGGGTACCTTTACCCAGGGGAGTTTCCTTCTTATTGGTGCTGAAGTTATCCGCCGCTGAAGGCAGAGCCACCGCATTGTCATAGCCAGTGTAAAGACCCCGGGCTTTGGGATCCAAGAAACCAGCTCCCCGGTAGGAGGGCACATTGAAATTGCCGACAAAATCCGTGGAACTGTTGATGGAAGTGAAACCGGACTCCGTTGTACCAGTGAAATTTTTCACCGTGAAAAAGAAAGGTACCTCTTCACCACCGGGTAATAACACCGTAATCGGTTGGAAATCAATCCCATCCTTTTCTTTAAAAGTCAGCGTGCCATCGGCGGCCACGGCAATGGTGCCTCGGATCTGTTCCAGGCTGGTGGTTTGACGGGTCAAGACCTTACCTTTAACGTATTCAGGCTTTTGGCGTTTATTAATGGGTTCTTCCTTAACAAAGTACTCCTGGGGCTCCATACAGAAGTCGGAAACAAAATATTTACTATTTGCTTCCACCTCGATGGTGCCTCTGGTGAAGGAAGAAATTTCAGGGCAAACGTTAGCTAGGCCCGTATTTAGAATGTCATCGTAGGTAAGCTGGCTCTTATCAACCGCAAAGGCACTGCCGCTATATAAAAACGTTAGTAGTCCAAAGCAGACTGAAAGCAAAGCCACAATAGACGGACGAAACCTCATGGTTTAACCTCGCTTAAGTCAATCTCAAATTTTTTGTCTTTTTCAGGCCTTGTCCGGCTCCAGACTTACACGGATGCAACCCTAGGGATTATGGACAAAATAGGCATATTTTAACGAGATCCACTCTACCAAACTTTCGTTACCTTACCAGTCATCTCGCCGGAAGGGACATTTCCCCAGGGGGTCAGAGCAAGGCCTTGGCCACAAACCACTATCATTTGGGTTGGTGTTTGTTTGCGAACAGCCCATCTGCCTAACTGAGCTTTATTGGAATCAATGGAATCGATCAACCAAAAATTATGTCTAACTCCTGAGTTAGAAGCCCTCATGACCACCACCGAGGCCCTGGCGGAAGATTACCAGGACGACCATGACCGTTTGCTACAGCTCCTTAGGGTTTTGGAATCTCTCCACCGTCGCATTCGCATCGACTATTTTGAACCGGCCTTGCCCAATACCCGTCGGGGTTTATATGGCCTACTGAGAGACATAGAAGAAAGTGGTGGCTGGCCCTACATTGAACGGGGTAAGCTGAGTCATTTCATCAAGAATTTACAGGAAAGCCTGGAGCAGGAGGTGGAGTCCCTGGGGGAACTAGATTAAACTCACCCCCCTGGGGTAACGGCAACATGGGGAAGGAGGAAAAAGTCTGAACCCTATTAGAACTGGGGTGCTAGGATTCGAACCTAGGAATGGCGGGACCAAAACCCGCTGCCTTACCACTTGGCTACACCCCATTGATTAACCTTTGTTATTCTACCAGCACCATTCCAAGTTCTGTCAAGCTCCCCTGAAAAATTTGCGGCCGGGGCGGGAACAATGATTTTGGTCTAGGGCTCCTGGGGGAAGAACAATTGCTACATGGTCAGATGGATGGGGCAAGAGAAGGGGACGGGAGTTAAGGAAAACGGGCTGCCTCCCGCAATTATGGGGAGACAATGCCCTACTACTGATCAACTAAAAAGTACCGAGGGGAAAACCAGAACCTGTTTGCTTGGGTTCCCCAGAAGAGCTTCGCTGCCAATCATTTTCTTCTTTGATTTGACTACTGCGGTCATTGACACTCAAGGGAGGGGTGTTGGTGGTGTTAATTTCCAACAAGGTTTGGGAATCAGTCCCCGTATTTTGCTCGGGGAACCAATCTTCTACTTGACGTTCCTGGAGGCCATCAAGGTCGTTAATATTGCCCGTGGCTGGTAAGTCTTCGGGGAAAGGTTCCACTGGGTTATAGGATTGGGCTGCAACGGTGCTGGGAGAACCAATCACAAAAACGGTGCCGGCAAGCAGAACTAATTTCCACGGGGAAGAAAAATGGGATTTCATGGGTTTGGCCTCTGGTCTGGCAATGGTTCCTAGGCGATCGCCTGTCAAGATTAACAAACTGTTCGCCTTTCCACTAACCATGGTAACGATGTTTTTTGCTTCCCTGACCAACCCAGGAAAATTTGGCGGGGGGCAGAAATGCCAATACAATTTAGCTTGGTCTTCCCTGCCCCTAATTTGTCCCCTCCATGGCCCTGCTTTCCCTCAACAATTATCAATCCCACCAACGTTTAACTATTAATCCTCCTGCCCAGGGGGTAGCTTTGACCGGCCGCCTGCGGGTACCTGGGGATAAGTCCATTTCCCATCGAGCCTTAATGTTAGGGGCGATCGCCACCGGAGAAACAATCATCGAAGGACTATTGTTGGGGGAAGATCCCCGTAGTACGGCCCATTGTTTTCGGGCCATGGGAGCGCAAATCAGCGAACTGAATTCAGAAAAAATTATCGTTCAAGGTCGGGGTCTGGGACAGTTGCAGGAACCAAGTACCGTTTTGGACGCTGGTAACTCTGGCACCACCATGAGATTAATGTTGGGCTTACTGGCCGGGCAAAGGGATTGTCTATTCACCGTCACTGGGGATGATTCCCTCCGGCAAAGACCCATGTCGAGGGTAATTCAACCCTTGCAACAAATGGGGGCAAAAATTTGGGCCAGGAATAACGGCAAGTTTGCCCCTTTAGCAGTACAGGGTAGCCAATTAAAACCAATCCATTACCATTCCCCCATTGCTTCAGCCCAGGTGAAGTCCTGCCTGTTACTAGCAGGGTTAACCACTGAGGGGGACACCACCATCACGGAACCAGCCTTGTCCCGGGACCATAGTGAACGAATGTTACAGGCCTTTGGGGCTAAGTTAACTATTGATTCGGCAACCCATAGCGTCACTGTCCACGGCCCGGCGCATTTGACTGGGCAGCGGGTGGTGGTGCCAGGGGACATTAGCTCCGCAGCTTTTTGGTTGGTGGCGGCGTCCATTTTGCCTGGGTCAGAATTGTTGGTGGAAAATGTGGGCATTAACCCCACCAGGACGGGGGTGTTGGAAGTATTGGACCAGATGGGGGCGGACATTACCCCGGAAAATGAACGGTTGGTAACGGGGGAACCAGTGGCAGACCTGCGGGTTAGATCCAGCCGTCTCCGGGGCTGTACCTTTGGCGGTGAGATTATTCCCCGACTGATTGATGAAATTCCCATTTTGGCGGTGGCGGCGGCCTTTGCAGAGGGCACTACCCGCATTGAAGATGCCGCAGAATTGAGGGTGAAAGAGAGCGATCGCCTGGCGGCCATTGCTTCGGAGTTGGGCAAAATGGGGGCCAAGGTCACCGAATTTGCTGATGGGCTGGAAATCCAGGGGGGAATCCCGTTACAGGGGGCAGAAGTGGATAGCTTGACGGATCATCGCATTGCCATGGCTTTGGCGATCGCCGCTTTGGGTAGTGGGGGGCAAACAATCCTCAACCGGGCGGAAGCGGCCGCTATTTCCTATCCAGAGTTTTTTGCCACCCTGGGGGAAGTTGCCCAAGGATAAATAGACTTAAAAGAATCAAAAAAACTCCTGGGCGGTTTGTAAATGTTTTATCAACGTGGTTTGGGGCAAAGGGCCCAGTAAATGTTGCCAGGGGAGTTGATCTGTGATTGACCAATCGGCATGGACCGTATCCGTTAAGCTCGGTAATTGTCCCTTCAATTCCTTAAAGGCCCGCTTAAAACTGCCCAACGTGTCTCCGTAATGGCGAGTGAGTAGAAGTAATGGGGCCAAACGGCGATCGCCACGGGAAATTAAAGCCTGCATCACTGACCAGTTATAGCTTTCGGGGCGAAAATCAATGCCTAAGGGACGCAGATTTTTCTGTAAAAATTGCAGACGCTCTTTGGCTTCTGGGTTGACCCCATACCATTGGAAAGGGGTGTGGGCCTTAGGCACAAATGTGCTACAGCCAAAGGTGAGGCGTAAACCGGGGGCGACTTTTTTCACCTGTTTTAATAAAGCTACCGTGGCTTCCACGTCCCCCATGGTTTCCCCTGGCACCCCCACCATGCCGTAGAATTTTAGCCCCTGTAATCCCCCCGCCTGGGCCCGTTGAGCAGCAGTGAGAATTTCCTCATTGGTTAGTTTTTTGTTGATAATTTGTCGTAACTTTTCCGAGCCACTTTCAATGGCAATGGTTAAGGATTTGGTGCCCCGCTTAGCTAAGGTTTGGGCCAATTTTTCATCCACCGTATTGGTTCGTACCGAGGCAATGCTGAGCCGCACGTGGTCAAATTCGGGTTTGCCTAGGTAATCTAACAATTGGCCAAATTCCGGATGTTGAGTGACGGAAGCTCCCAATAATCCCAGGCGATCGCTCACCTGTAAACCTCGTTCAATGGCGGGCAGTAAAGACTTTTCCGTATCCGCCGGCCGAAAGGGCAACGTCAAATAACTAGCGAGGCAAAAGCGACACATTTCGGGGCAACTGCGTACCACTTCCACCATGAAAATATTTTCCCAAGCGGCTTTTTCCGTCACCACTGTCGAAGCAGAGAGGACATTGCCCCGGTAGGTTTGCTTGCTCACCTGGGCCGGAATGGCGGTGACGCTGGGGTGGATGTGACTAATTTTGCCCTCAGCGGATTCGTAACTCACCTCGTACAAATTGGGCACATAAATGCCGGGAATTTGGGCCAGTTTTTCTAGTTTTTCCTCCCTGGAACAGGGCCGTATTGCCTGGTAGCCATCAATGAAATCTGGTATTAAATTTTCCCCATCCCCCAACAAAATGAGGTCAAAAAAGTCGGCAAAGGGTTCCGGGTTAGCTGTCAGCACCGGGCCGCCCCCAAATACTAACGGATCCCCGGGGCCCCGCTCCTTAGCCAGCAGGGGAATCTGCAACTGTTCCAACAGGGTCAAAATATTGCTGTAGTCCAACTCCCAAGAAAAAGAAAAACCAAGCAACTCTGGCGATCGGGGTAAAGTTTCTTGGGCATCGGTGAAAAGGCGACTCACCTGCACATCGGTTCGTTGGGCCAAGGTTGACCAAATCACTTGGTAGCCCAAACTGGTAATGCCCACACTATAAATGTTAGGAAAGGCGAAAATTAACGGCACTGCATCAGCTTGGGGGGAAGCAGGGGTAAACAGTAGCCTTTCGGCCTGGGCTTGGTGCATAAATCAGAATACTTAGTTGAATCAATGGCGGATCAAAAATATGGCCACGGCGATCGCCAGGGGATTAGGAGTTAGGGGACTTAATGGTAAATTTCCAAATGCAACACATAATGGCCTAAGCACTCCTGGGCGGCCCAGAGTTCATATTCCACCCGCAAAAATTCCGGTAATGGGGACCCCTGTAAGGTAATGTCCCTAGTGTAATTCCGTAACTGGAAGGAATCGCTCAGGTGTCTTTCCTGCTCATTGAGCCAATAGCGGCTAATGCCATAAACTCCCTGCTCCCAAAAATGACGATAGGAAAATTGACTATTGCCCTGGCGAGTCAGCACAATGCGCCGGGGAGAGAGTTCTAACCACAGTAACTGAGCTGTGGATGGCCCTTGTTGGTCCCTGCCGGGACTTTGCTCCTGTTCTTGGTGCAGTAGGAGATGAAAGCGGTTCAAATCCTTTTGGTAGAGGGTAGCGGCGGTCTCCAGGGTGGAAAGAATGGGCAAATCAGTGGAAATAAGCGATAGGCAAACCGGACGACGGTGGTGGGTCAACATAAAACTTGACGGGTGAGGAGAGAAAAATCAGGCTGTTCAGCCATGCAATGGCAAACAAGATTCTGCTTCAGCATAGCGGTCAACATTGGCCCCCTGCCATAGGGCGATTGAGACAAATTGGACTCAAGCTGGGAGCCTGCCCAGAAATTTGAGATTTTTTTAAAAAGGGGCTTGTGTAAACGAACTTGTAGTTGCTATGATGTTGAATCGTTGAGTCAATCCTCGGTAGCTCAGTGGTAGAGCGGTCGGCTGTTAACCGATTGGTCGTAGGTTCGAATCCTACCCGGGGAGTTCTTTGGTGCATACTCTATACAATAATATTAAAAATAGCCTCGACTATGTTGGGTGGTAATTAGCATTTGGAGCTGTTTCCTGAATGTTGTTCTTTGGTCCTGCAGTAGACTAGAATCGAGCCATTCTGGCTTTTAGTTGGATGGTAGAGCTAAATGAGATTCAGGTTCAGAAAGTCGATCAAAATAGCGCCTGGCATTAGGTTAAATCTAGACAAAAGTGGAACTAGCTTGTCCATCGAGGGTAGAGGATCGACAGCTAATATAAGCGAGAGGGGAGTTCGCGGCACTTACAGCATTCCTGGTAGAGGCATCAATTTCTAGCAAAAGTAGAAAAGCTGGCAGTTCTCATTTAAACAATAGGTCGGCCTATAGGGAACTACTCCGACGACAAAAAGAGCAAGAAACGCAAAAAATATTAGAGAGTTTCAAGAAAGTAATGAAAGCCGCCAGTTGCGTAACAACTTTTCAAAATCTCATTAGCCAACATTCTCTATGATCTCATATCATTATCTACTTGACACTCTCGTGTAATCTGCTGTTTTTATTGGTTAAGTGAGGACCTTCCCTTCTAGTCCCTCAAAAAATGATGCTAAAATTTGCCATAGCTAGGGGTGTCTAGATGGCTAGGCTGAGAAAAACCCTTAGAACCTGAGACTGGGTAATACCAGCGGAGGGAAGCTCACCATTCGAGGAAATTTGTATGCGAACTGCTTGGGTTGCTAAGCGCCAGGGACAAACCAATGTTTCCCAGATGCATTATGCCCGCAAAGGGGTGATCACCGAGGAAATGGATTATGTGGCGAAGCGAGAGAATCTGCCCGTTGAGTTGATTAAAGACGAAGTGGCCCGGGGACGTATGATTATCCCCGCCAACATCAACCACACCAATCTGGAACCGATGGCGATCGGCATTGCTTCCAAATGTAAAGTTAACGCCAACATTGGTGCTTCCCCCAACTCTTCCAACATTGATGAGGAAGTGGAAAAATTACTGCTATCAGTCAAGTATGGTGCTGATACGGTAATGGATCTATCCACCGGCGGCGGTGACTTAGATGTGATTCGTACAGCCATCATCAATGCTTCCCCCGTCCCTATTGGTACCGTACCCATTTACCAAGCTCTGGAGAGTGTCCACGGTAGCATTGAAAATCTGACCCCCGATGACTTTCTCCACATCATCGAAAAGCATGCCCAGCAAGGGGTGGATTATATGACCATCCATGCGGGATTACTGATCGAGTATTTACCCCTAGTGAAGTCTCGCATTACCGGCATTGTTTCCCGGGGGGGAGGCATTATAGCCAAATGGATGTTGCACCACCACAAGCAAAATCCCCTCTATACCCACTTTGACGAGATTATCGAAATCTTCAAAAAGTATGATGTTTCCTTCAGTTTGGGGGATTCTCTACGCCCCGGTTGTACCCATGATGCTTCCGATGACGCCCAATTGTCTGAACTAAAAACCTTGGGCCAATTGACCCGACGGGCTTGGGAGCATGACGTGCAGGTCATGGTCGAAGGCCCCGGCCATGTACCCATCGACCAAATTGAGTTCAACGTTAAAAAGCAAATGGAAGAGTGCAGTGAAGCACCATTCTATGTCTTGGGTCCCTTAGTGACGGACATTGCCCCCGGTTATGACCACATTACCTCCGCCATCGGAGCGGCGATCGCCGGTTGGCATGGTACTGCTATGTTGTGTTACGTCACCCCCAAAGAACACTTAGGTTTACCCAATGCCGAAGATGTCCGCAACGGTTTGATTGCCTATAAAATTGCTGCCCACGCCGCCGACATTGCCCGCCATCGCCCAGGGGCCAGGGACCGAGATGATGAGCTTTCCAAGGCTCGCTACAACTTTGACTGGAATCGCCAGTTTGAGTTAGCCCTAGACCCGGAACGGGCCAAGGAGTACCACGACGAAACCCTACCGGCAGACATTTACAAAACCGCTGAATTTTGCTCCATGTGTGGGCCCAAGTTCTGCCCCATGCAAACCAAAGTTGATGCGGAAATGCTGGAAGACCTAGAGCAGTTTCTTGCTAAGGACAAGGAAGTGGTGTCCCAGCGGTAACCATGGGTTTTTCCCCTACCGAGGATAATTAACTATCCTAGGTAGAGGTGGGCCAAATCCGGTCTAAAAATTTCCTCCAACTCGAGCGATTTCGATACAGTTTGGGTCAGTGTATCTTCCCATTGGGGAGAGACTGGAAATCAGACCGATTTGGGTCCACCTTGGTAATTTTTTCATTTTTATCTGATTGATGGGGAATAATTTCGCCCAACTGAAGCGGTTAATTAACTTTTTTCGGACTGTGATTTTACCAGCCCGCATCAGTCAGTTGATATTACAAACATTTCTGAAATGGCAAAAGGATAACTGCATGGACATGGGGGCCGCCCTAGCCTACTATGCCCTGTTTTCCCTTTTCCCCATCTGCCTTGTCATGTTGAGTATTGCTGGTAGGTTGTTGGGATCAGAATCAAACTATTATTTGCAACTAATTAGCTTTGCCCAAAATATTTTGCCAGAACAACCTTTTACGGTTTTTCAGCAGGCATTGACCAATCTTAATCAAAGTAGCTTTAGTGCTGGGATCATCGGTTTTGGTATTTTAGTGCTAACTTCTAGCCGGATTTTTGATGCCCTTAATCAAAGTGTTAGTAAAATCTGGGCTGTGGTTCATCGACCCAAGGAAAATGCCGGGGTTAAACAACATGCTTTTAATTTTATTAGAAATAAGATTCTGGCTTTCTTGCTTGTGTTAAGCACGGTGATGGTGTTTTTATTGTCTATATTTGCTAACCTGGCTGCCAAAATTATTCTGACTGTTTTAGGAGAGTTTGAACAATCCATTCCTTGGATTACCTTTGATAGCTTGGCGTTAATTACTACCCTCCAGACTGGCATTTCCTATTTTGTTATTACCGCAGTTATTATCACGTTGTTTAAAGTTTTGCCTCCGACTCGTCTGCAATGGTGGGATATTTTTCCTGGAGCAATTTTGACTGCTGCTGCCATGATGGTTTTACAAAATGCGGTTGGTAGTGGCATCATTCGCATTGGAGAAAATTTGCAGGCCTACGGTGTGGTGGGCAATGTAATGGTATTGTTGCTGTGGATTTATTTGATTTTTCAAGTATTTTTTATTGGTTGTGAATTTACCTTTGTATTTACCTATATTTTTGGTAGTCGCCACCAGAAGGAAAAGCCATTTTAGGATTGGATAAATACATTTTTCACTTTTTGTTAAAGTCTCAAATATGGATCAAGTGAACGAAGAATTGAGGCGTAATTTTATCGATATTTGTAGAGTGTATTGAAAATTTCCACCATTGTCGCCCGCGAATTTAAAACTTCATCTAAAACTTTTGGAGGATACTAATTTGGAAAATATTGCCATTGTGGTGGTGGAGCCCCAGGGAGAAAGAAATTTAGGGGCGATCGCCAGGGCTATGAAGAATATGGGTTTAGGGGAATTAATTTTAGTCAATCCCCGTTGCGATTATCAGAGTGTTGAGGCCCAAACCATGGCAGTCCATGCCAAAGAAGTTCTAGCCCAAGCGAGGGTGGTGGATGATTTGGCCACAGCCCTAGGCGATCGCCAGCGCATCATTGCCACCAGTGCCCGGGAGCGAATTTTGCAATCTCCCATGGAAACCCCCCGCGAAGCATTGCCTTGGTTGCTGGCCCCGAATTTAAAAAGTGCCCTCGTGTTTGGCCGGGAAGACAGTGGCCTCAGTAACGAAGAACTCAACCAAGCCCACCGTTTTGTCCGTATCCCCGTCCATCCCCAATATCCTTCCTTGAACCTTTCCCAAGCGGTGATGGTCTGTACTTATGAGCTGTACCAAGCTAACCTGGCCATGGGGACAGACAATCAAGCCCCAGGCGATCGCCAGGAGGATGGGTCAATGGTGCCCTTAGCCACCAACGGTCAATTGGATAGTTACTGTCAGCACTTGGAGAAAACTTTGCTCAATATCCAAGTTTTATATCCCCACACCGCCCCTAGCAAAATGGCGAAATTACGCAGAATTTATCAGCGAGCCGCACTAAACAGCGAAGAAGTGGCCCTATTGCGGGGAATTTTGGGACAAATTGATTGGCTAGCGCAACAAATTAAACTTTAAATTAGTCATCCCGAGCAACCAAAGGGGGGATTGTGATGGCCTGGCCAATAAACTTTTGCCAAGTTCTTGTCCTGTATGGGTGCTTCGTTTTAGAGTGTTGAACTAATGGAAAGGCCGCTCCCCCCTTAATGACCGATCCTCCTCTGGGTTAATGCCCCTCCAGCCTCACCATGATTACTTCTATGCCCCGCCGTCCTAAGTCTCGCCGCGCCCAACGCCGTAATCTCCGGGTTATCTCCGGTATATCCACTCCCCCCATCGGCGCCACCGTTCCGGAGGTTGGGGAACAGGCCGATGCTTCCATAGAAACAGATCAGAAACAATCAAGCCCAAAGCCAGGGGAAACCAAGGTCAACCCCCTGAAGGTGGTCAGCTCCACCGAGGTGAAATCCGTGGGCAAGGGCAAAAATGTCAGCCCCCGGCCCCGTAAACCGAGTAAACCCCTCAGTTGGTGGCAAAAGAGTTTGTTGACGTCTGTTCGTCTTGGCATTGTGGGCATTGGCATCGGGGCGATCGCCGGTACGGCCATTACCACCTTTAGCCCCACCAAATTTATCCAGGGAGACCAGGATGACGCCCCCTTGGCCACAGCGAAGGATCCCCATCAAGCCCAGGCGGATCAGCCGGCTATTTATCCCCAAAAGGTGCTAGCTTCCATTGCGGGTTGGGTTACTACAGAAACCGATAAATTGCGGGGAACTCCAGCAACGGCCACACCGGAAACAGCCGAAAACCAGGAAACTACAGCGGCTAGTGCCCCCACGGCGGACTCCAACCAAGTTAAGCCCATCCAAGAGGATCAAGCGTTAACCCAGAAGTTAACTGCCCTGGGTACCTCCAAAGCTCCAGCAATCAACTCCTACTCCTACTTCATCGATGTAGATAACGGCCAATTCGCCAATGCTAAAGGGGACACCCAGCTACCCGCCGCCAGCACCATTAAAATTCCCGTGGCGATCGCCTTTTTTGAAGCGGTGGACCAGGGCAAAATCCAACTCCACGAAGAACTGCCCCTAACGGAAGATGTGATTGTGGGGGAAGCGGGCACGATGCAATACGACGTGGGCAAACGCTCCAGCTATCCGGCCTTGGAAGTGGTGACCAAAATGATTGTCATCAGCGATAACACCGCCACCAATATGTTGATCAAACGGCTGGGGGGTAAGGAATTTCTCAATCAACGCTTTCAGGCATGGCAGATGCCCCAAACGAAAATTAATAATTACCTGCCGGATTTGGAAGGCACCAATACCACCAGTCCCCAGAATTTAGCCCTATTGTTGGTCAAATTGCAGGGAGGGGAATTGTTATCCCTCAAATCCCGCGATCGCCTGTTGAATATCATGCAACAGACCAAAACCCGCACCCTGTTGCCCCAGGGGTTAGAACCAAACGCCCAAATTGCCCATAAAACCGGCGACATTGGCACAGTCATCGGGGATGCGGGCATAGTGGATATGCCCAATGGCAAACGCTATGTGGGAGCAGTGTTGGCCACCCGACCCCATAACGATGTGGCGGGACGTTCACTAATTCAAGATATTTCCCGCACCGCTTACCAGCATTACAAGGGCATTACCCCTCCAGCTAACCCCAGCCAGCCCCCCGCTAAGAAAGAAACTCCCCCAGGGCCCCCGGCGGCTCAGAGCAATTAATCATCCCTAACGTATTTCTGGGTCTTCCGTACTTTCGGCGATCGCCTGGGCCGTGAAAATTGCCTGGGCACTCTGGCTTTGCTCCGGGGAAGCGGGACGACGCTGGACGTAGGTGCCATCGGGTTGTAGCTCCCAAGCTTGGCGATTATCGGCCAAAAGAATGCCCAAAATAGACTGTAATTCCTGTTTGAGATCCAGCTGTTCCACGGGCACCACCGCCTCCACCCGTCGAGTTAGATTACGACTCATCCAATCAGCACTACCAATGTAAATTTCTTCTTCACCGCCATTGTGGAAATAGAAAATGCGGGAGTGCTCCAACAAACGACCAATCACACTGATTACCCGAATATTTTCACTGACATTTTCCACCCCTGGCCGCAGGCAACAAATGCCCCGCACAATTAGATCAATCTGCACCCCGGCCTGGGAAGCGGCATAGAGGGCACGGATAATCTGGGTATCCACCAGGGAATTCATTTTGGCCACAATGCGACCGGTACCCCCATTTAGACAGTGGTCTGCTTCCCGCTCAATCATGGCCACCATTCTTTCCCGCATATTGACGGGGGCCACCAGTAGTTTTTGGTAATCCTTTTGGCGGGAGTAGCCAGTCAGAAAATTAAACAAATTGGTCAGGTCATTGCCCAATTCTGGACGACAGGTAATGAGCCCCAAATCGGTGTAGAGCTTAGCAGTTTTGGGATTGTAATTACCAGTACCAATGTGAACATAACGACGGATATCGGGGCCTTCTTGGCGCACTACTAGTACCGTCTTAGTGTGGGTTTTTAGCCCCACCAATCCATAAACCACATGGACACCGTACTGTTCTAATTTTCTGGCCCAGTTAATGTTATTTTCTTCGTCAAAGCGGGCCTTTAGTTCCACCAACACCGCCACCTGTTTGCCATTTTCCGCCGCTGCAATGAGAGCATTAACAATGGGAGAATCTCCCGAAGTGCGGTACAGGGTCATTTTAATGGTCAATACATGGGGATCGTAGGCCGCTTGGGTAATAAATTGTTGCACCGAAGCGCTGAAGGATTGATAGGGATGGTGAACTAAAATGTCCCCCTGGCGAATCAGGCTGAAAATATCTACCCCTTCCTGCTGGACTCGGCCATTTTCATCTCCGTCGACCAATTCATAGACATTTTTCAAGCGAGGAGGGATCACGGAAGCCCAGGGTTCATCCTTGAGATGGGGAGCAGGCAGAGAAAGGAAAAAGAACAGATCCTTTAATCCCAACAGGCCGTCAATGTCATAAACGTCAATTTCCTCTAGCCCCAAGTCCGTCATCAGGCGATCGCGAATATTTTTGGGAGTCGAAGCATTAATTTCCAGGCGCACAGCGGATTTACCCACCCTACGTTTCCGTAATTCCTCTTCGATCGCCAAGAGTAGATCGTCAGCCTCATCTTCTTCCACTGCAATGTCCGCGTTACGGGTCACCCGAAACAAATGACACTCCTGGATGATCATACCGGGGAAAAGGGAAGCCAAATTGTGGGCAATGACTTGCTCCAGGGGCACACCAGTCCAGATCCATGGCTTGTTGGGATCGGGCTGGCACACATCCTCCGGCAGGGCCACAAAGCGGGGCAGAGTGGGGGGCACTTTCACCCGGGCAAATAATTCTTCGTCCGTGTCGGGATCCCGTACCACCACGCCTAGATTGAGACTGAGGTTGGAAATGTAGGGAAAAGGATGGCTGGGGTCCACCGCCAAGGGGGTTAAAACCGGGAAAATATGGTCATCGTAAAAGCGGTGCAGATAATGCCGTTCTTCCTGACTGAGGTCCACATAATCATTGAGAAAAATCCCCTCCTCGGTCAATTTTTCCTTGAGCACATATTCAAAGACCTGGTTTTGCTGATACACCAGGGGTCGCAGACTTTTGCTAATTTCCTTCAGCTGTTGAGAAGGGGTACGACCATCCGCCGTCAACTTGGTGACATTCGCTTCTACCTGTTGCTTGAGCCCCGCCACCCTCACCATAAAAAATTCGTCCAAGTTGGAGCAAAAAATCGCCAAAAACTTTAGTCTTTCCAACAGGGGAGTGCGGTCGTCCAAACCTTCATGGAGCACCCGTTGATTAAAGGCTAACCAACTTAATTCCCGATTGAAATAGTAATCAGGATCTTTAAAGTTAACGGTGGAGACAGAGGGCATAGCTTGGATCATGGGGGCAAGATGCCAATGGCAGGGGAGAAGACAATGGGGACAATCAGGTTGATCTTACCCCAGCTTAACCTGGTGAAAATTATGGCCAGTTTAAGGTCAGCAGAAATGCACTCACAGTTTTTACCAATATCGGCGTAGGCTTAGCCGGGGATGAATTAGTTACAAAATACCAATAAATGCCATGACCATCGCTCTTGGAATAGCACTCCTACGACCTCCGGTTACATTCGCTAGCATAAATCTCGGAAAAATGAAGGTTCTAATCTAGTAAAAAATCGCCTTAGAAAAGTTTATTGCAGTTATTGTCCAAGGAGATTTTTCTACATTAAGTTCGGAAGTTACTCTACCCTTAATAACTATTTTACTTTGATGAATTGGGAAAAATTATTTTGAAACCTTCTTGAGCAAAATAGCTGCTACCAAAGCGGGAGTACCCCCAATTAAACCGATCGCCAGCCAACGACGGAAATTGCGGCCTTTCCCATAGGCGATCGCCGTGGCGGTGAGCCCCAGTAAGCAATGGGCAGTGCCAAGAATAATAACCTGGGTGGCAATGGGTAAATTGGTCAACGCTGTTAGGGCATCAATATTTAGCAAGACTAACCCCTATCCTTCCTGGGCTTCTGACCGGGCCTTGGTTCGACGCACCCGACGCACCGGCAAATTGGCAATTAAAGCGGTCATCCGTTGGTCACTTTCCAAGGAAAACTCCATCTCCCCAGGGTCAATTTCCACATAGCGACTTACCACTTCCACAATTTCCCGTCGCATTTCCTCCATCATTTCTGGACTGAGTCCCGATCGATCATTGGCGATGACCAGTTTGAGCCTCCGACGGGCATCTTCGCCGCTATTTTTGCCACTCCGGCTAAAGAGCCTTTCAATCAATTCCAAAATCATGCTGGTTTTCGCTCACTGGCTGTTGGGTCATAACGGAAAAAGGGCAAATCCATGGGATTAACCCCCCAAGAGACGACGGCGGATACGGTTGAGTAGGCTATTGTGGGCGGCCATGAAATCCAGAAAGGGAATGTCTTGGCCTTCTAGGCGGCGGGCAATATTTTGGAATGCTAGCCCCGGCACGGATAGCTTTTCTTCCATTACTAAAGGTTCCCCTTTGTTGGTGGAAATAATAATTTTTTGATCGTCCGGCAAAATACCGATAAGGGGCACTGCTAGCAGGTCTAAGATATCCTCCACACTTATCATTTGATTAAGCTGTACCATTTCTGGCCGCAGGCGGTTGACAATCAAACTAATTTTGCCAATGTCCTCCGCTTCCAAAAGACCGATTACCCGGTCCGCATCCCGCACCGCCGACATTTCTGGAGTAGTGACGATGATTGCCTCCTGGGCTGGAGCCACCGCATTGCGAAAACCAGCTTCAATGCCAGCGGGACAGTCGATGATGATGTAGTCAAATTTGTCCTTGAGTTGTTCCACCAGGGACTGCATTTGTTCGGCGTTGATCGCATCCTTTGACCGGTTTTGGGCGGCGGGGAGGAGGACTAAATTGGGCAGACGTTTATCTTTTACCAGGGCTTTATCGATGGTACATTCATCGGCTAAAACGTCGATGGCGGTGTAAACAATGCGTTGTTCTAACCCCAGCAATAAATCCAGATTTCGCAGGCCAAAGTCCGCATCAATCAGGACAACCTTTTTTCCCAATCGAGCTAGGGCCGCTCCCAAATTGGCGGTGGTGGTGGTTTTTCCGACTCCACCTTTGCCCGAAGTGACAACAATAATCCGATTCATAGTTGGCTGATAACGTGCGGTGATAACTTGGACTCGAAACTGTTAGTGGGCAAGGGGTAAAGATTTTAGAAAAGGGCAGAACGCTGAAACTGACGCACCGGGGTCAGACGGATACCTTCTGAAGTAATATAAGCGATTTCGGGCTCGCGACGATCAACGGCATCGGCCCCCACCCTAGCTAGGCGATCGCCAATGCGGATCTGACAGGCGGCCAACCGCAGGATCATAATAACAGCCTGGTCATTGCCTTTCGCACCAGCATGGGCCATACCCCGCAAACAGCCCCAGATAAGGATGTCACCGTCGGCCACAATGCTACTGCCAGGGTTAACGTCACCGATAATGACTACATCTCCACTGTGGCGAATTTCCCCCCCAGAACGGAGAGTATGGCGCACCACCAAAGGTTTGGGAGGCAAGGGAACCTCAGATGGGTCTACCAAGGGCTTGTCGGCCATGGTTTGATCCACGGAAAGGCCTGCACTAGCGGCGGCCACAGCGGTTTGACGACGGTTGGTTTCTACCCATTGCAACGTCAGGTTCTGTTCCTTCAGACCAGCGGCGATCGCCTGGAGTTGTCTGGTGTCCAACAGTTGATTATTCACTGCCAACCGCACCAGGGTCTGGTCTTGCCACCGCCCCGCCATAATACGCAGATAATTGGTCAAACTTTGTTGCAGTTGTTGATGGGAAAACACCAAACTGGGGGAATCGGGGGCCGTCGTTACCGTCGGTAGGGTCAGGGATAATCGGATAAGGTTTTCCTGGGGAGCTAATTGCCACTCAGGGTGGGGGGTGTCGTCACTCATCAAAAAAACTCAGAATTTCACCGTAGGATCGCCCTTTACCTTAGCACTTCACTTTCCCCGACCGTCCTCCCCCCACGGGGGCAATTCAGACTATAGTGGCGGTTTTGTTCACCGGGAGCAAGAACGATGGGAAATACAACTTTTTCGCTAGGATTGATAGAGAATCCTGCCATACCTTGCTTT
The DNA here is from genome assembly GCF_015207725.1 of Synechocystis sp. LEGE 06083. Lineage (NCBI taxonomy): Bacteria > Bacillati > Cyanobacteriota > Cyanophyceae > Synechococcales > Merismopediaceae > Synechocystis > Synechocystis sp. LEGE 06083. The sequence goes on along the minus strand of NZ_JADEWJ010000035.1, from coordinate 1,071 downwards.
GGCATCTAATCATTAATCCCCAATTATCTATGGCTGTCTGTCCCACCTGTAACCACACCAATCCAGAAGGGGCCATCCAGTGTGAGGCCTGCTTTACGCCCTTGCCCACCCTGATGCCTTGCCCCCATTGTGGTAGCCCCGTGCAAAGTGATGCTACCTTTTGCGGCAACTGTGGACAGACCATTGACCCCCAGCAATTGGCGGTAACGGCCCCGGAGGAGGAAGAGACCCCCACCCCGATCGCCGTGGCTCCGGAAAATAGCGAACCCATTCCGGCCATTCCCGAAGTTTCTTCCACGCCAGCCCCATTCCCCGTGGGCACCCAACTCCAACCCCAGGGTGCTTCTCTTGTCCATGTGCAGACCCAAACCACGTTGGAAATTCCTGTGGGCATGGCTGTTATCCACGTGGGAAAACCCAACGATAAGGTGCCGCCAGATATTGATGTATCGGGTTTTGCTAATTCCGATGTGGTGTCTAGGGTCCATGCCGATATCCGTCTGGAAGATAATGAGTATTTCCTGGAAGATGTAGGCAGTGCCAATGGCACCTACGTCAATCACACAGCCCTCCCCCCTGGCAATCGTCATTTACTCCGCCCCGGCGATCGCCTTTCTTTGGGCAAAGGGGACTTGGTTACGTTTATCTTCCAGTTGCATTAGGTTGTACCCAACTTTTTTCAGGAATTAAATCCACCATTAAAATCGCAATCCGCTAGGCGCATGGAAATTCCCGTTCGCTATCAGCCTCGTCTTTTAACTCCCGAGGAAAGGGAAGGTTATCTCGATTGGTCTTTAGATTTTTTCACCGACGATCACCTATTGCAAATTCCCTATATTGACTTGACCCTACAGTTGGATGTGACCAATGCCTATGGGGTTTACCAGCGGCACAAGAGCGGCAGGGGCAGTTTTTTTGCCTTTCTCCTCTGGCATTGGATGCAGTGTTTGCAAAACCATTGGGAATTTCGGCTCCGCTATGACAACCAACAATGGTATGTGCTCGATAATCCGCCGGCCATGGTCAGCGTGGCGATCGGAGGCAAACAACTCTTTTCGGAAATGTTGCTGG
>NZ_JADEWJ010000350.1:0-3221 GCF_015207725.1 Synechocystis sp. LEGE 06083 | reverse complement strand
ACTCCGTAACATTGCTGGCAATTTTCATAGATAAGGGGCTACTAAGAGGGGAAATCTGCCTGCATCTTACAACGAAAAACCCCACCAAAGGCGGGGTCAAAGAGTTATTAGAGCTTAACTTTCAAACAAGTATCCTAGGAAGATGAACTTAGGATTAGAAAGTGAAGGTACCACGGATGGTGCCAATGAAGGCGTCAGTGGCGTTGGTGGTCTGTTCAGGCTTGGAGATCCAGATTACACCAGGGGTCAAAGAAAGGTTGTCGGTCAGTTGATACTTGTAGAACAATTCAACTTGGACAGGGTTAGCAGTGGTTACAAAGGTAGTGCCTAAAGTACCGTTGGTGAAACCAGAAACATAGGGTTGAACACCAGCAAAGATACCAAGTACGTTACCTTCTTTACCAAGGTCGGGGAAGGCAAAGCCACCACCGTAGGTCCAGATGTCACCGTTGTCCTTACCAATCAAAGTTACGTTGGTGTAGCTACCATAGGCACTGAAGCTCAACCAGTCAGCAACGTTCCAAGCCATTTGGATACCATAGCTGTTGGTTTGTTTACCACCGAAGTCGTAGGGATTGACAACGTTACCCGAAGCAGTACCACCACTGACATTACCGTTGTAGGTAGCTGCATCTACGGGGGGAGCACCTACGCCCAAACCGTTAACAAAGGAATCGTTCAATTCAGAACGGTTGAGGTTAGCGGCAGTCGTACCAACAATACCCTGGGTGCCACCTTTACCGAAGATAGCGGCATCGGGGGTGGTGTAGGCATTAACGTAGGTGAAACCTAGGCTGACCCGGTCGAAAATATTGGTGGTAATCTGGGCCAAGGCACCGTAGCCACCGTTAAACAGACCATTGCCACCACTGCTGAAGTCGTAGTTATTACCGGTAGCAGGGTTGGTCACGGAGCTGCCGCTGCTGGGGTTGGCACCAGTGCTAGCCAAGTAACCCAAGCTCAAGGAAGTGGGACCTAAGAGGTTGCTGAGGAAGCCCAACTCAAGGCTAGTACCTATACCAGTACCACCACCAATGGAGTAGATGGGGTTCTGGGCAGTGAATTGGCTCAAGGAACCTTTACCACCGGTGTAGTCATCGAAGTAGGGGTTCAGGGTGGGAACGAAGTCATCCCAGATACCACCAAAGGCAGCGATGTAGTTGTTGAGACGGAAGTTGGTGCCTAAATCGAGGGGTACATAGTAAGCTAACCAGTCGACGGCGACGTTATTATTATCGCCGGGGGAAAGTTGGTGCACCTGGGTGAAGGTGGGGCTTTCATAGTAGTTGCCGACAATACCAATGGGGTTACCGGTCTCGGGATCGATGACGTTTTGGGTGGGGTAGAAGCTCTTGAAGCGATTATTGCTACCAGCGGCAAGACTAGTAACCAACAGGTCTTCACCGGAAAAACTGGTGTTGAACTGTAAACGAACCCGGTTTTGGAATACAGCCTGGTTGTTGTCGCTCTGGTTGTTGAGGGTGTTTTTGGTACCAAAGATGGCGGTGGGAGCAAAAATCACTTCCCCGGTCAATTTGGTGGTGGTAGAAAACTGATGGTCTTCCAGGAAGGAGGTGCGGGCTTCAAGGTTGTCAACCCGGGCACCCAAAGCAGCCAATTCTGCTTCGAACTCCTGCATGAGGCGTTTCAGTTTGTCGATGTCCTCCCGGAGAACTGCCACGTTTTCCTGAATTAAACGTTCCATAACGTTCATACAGGCGTTAAGACCAGCGGCGAATTCCCAACGGCTGAGGGCCCGATCGCCACGGAAGGTGCGGTCAGGGTAACCAACGATACAACCGTAGCGTTCCACCAAGCTCTTGAGCGCTTCATAGGCCCAGGCGGTGGGTTGCACATCGCGGAGTTCGCTGACGCTGGTTACTTGATCAACACTGGAGAGTTGACCTTCAGCGGTGTATTGATCTAATTGGTCTAAAACTTGAGCATTCGTAACGTTGTCGGGAGCGGCGTTAGCAGCACCAGCCACAAGGGCGGCACTGATCACAGCGGGGCTCACTAACAGGGACTTCCAAGATAGTTTAAGCATTTTTAGCTTTTCCTCACACCTAATAATGACTACGGGAACCAAGTCCTATACTCAGTAACACATTGTACACGTTTTTTTCGAAAGAGTGGGAGAAGTTGACAATTTTCTTTAGATTCATGGTGAATGCTAGGTTTAGCAAGGCCATTGGGCTGTTTTGCAGACTCGGTTTAGGGTGCCGGAGCCACAATCAGTTTTGGCAAAGAAAAACCGCCTACAGCTTCTGCTCACGGAACGATGATGTTGATGGTTAATAACAAATTATAGTTGCTATTTTGATGATGGCTAGGGTGAGGGTCAGTTTTCTGGCTGGCCCCCTCAGCTTGGTCGAGGAGATAGCCGACCATTTCCTAATCTATCAGGTTGATCAGATATTGTTTGACCTCAACAAGTCTCCGTTGCAAAGCCCATTGAGGATTGTTCAGGGCTGTGGTTGGAGAAATATCACTGCCCACTAGGGTAAAAATTTGCTTTAGGTTGGACGGGGTTTTTGTTTGGTTTTCTTGACTTTGCCCCGCCACCACGATCGCCGGTTTCCCCATAGCTTGTGCCAGCTCAATGACCCTCCCCACAACTTTGCCCTGGTGAGATTGGCCATCGAAGCAACCTTCCCCGGTTACCACTAGGTCGCATTGGGCCATGGCTTGTTCCAGCCCCGTCAACTGGGCGATCGCCGTAAACCCCGACTCGATAGTGGCCTTGAGGGCCCAGGCAACGCCCCCACCAACCCCCCCAGCGGCACCGGCTCCGGAAAAATTAAGCTCAAAGCCATCCCTTTTTCTAACTACCTGAGCAAAATGTTCCAGCCCACGATCTAAGCGTTGCACCATGGCTGGATCTGCCCCTTTTTGGGGAGCATAAACAAAGGCGGCCCCATGGGAACCGTAAAAAGGATTGGTCACATCACATAACAGGGCGATCTGGGGAAAAGTATCTAACACTGCGGGAATAATTTCGGTGACTTTTTCCAGACCTTGTCCTCCCCACCCGACAGATTGGCCTTGATAATCTAAAAACCTCCAACCCAACGCCATCAGCAAACCTAAACCGCCATCATTGGTGGCTGAACCACCGATCGCCAGTTGAATATGTTTTGCTCCCCGCTGGACAGCATGGGCAATTAATTCCCCAGTGCCGTAGCTAGTGGTAATTTCCGGATTACGTTTCCCCATGGGGA
>NZ_JADEWJ010000034.1:0-19886 GCF_015207725.1 Synechocystis sp. LEGE 06083 | reverse complement strand
ATTTGGGGGTGGGGCACATTGAGCTCAACGGGGCCGATCAAGCCGCCATTTTGGGCCTCTGGCCCCTCGGAATACTGCCGAGCTAGGGCACTAAAATCTCCCTCCCCTTCCTGAATGCGAAAATAGAGTTCTTGAATAATTCCCGAATCTCGACTGCGGATCAGGGAATAGATGACCTGGTCTAATTTATCTTTGCTGTTGAGAAAATGCCCTTCCAGTTGGTCGTCCCAGGTTTGATGTTTAAATTTTTCCAAACGGGCGGTCCGTAAAATCGAAGCTTCCAGTTGCTCCAGGGTCATGCCGGATTGTTTCAACCAGGCCTGTCTTTGTTCTTCGTTGGTAATCTGGGTCTGTTGATAAAAAAGCCCTAAATTTTCCTGTTGTTCTTCCGGGGTCAGTTGGATGTGGGCCACTGCCTGATCAAGTAAAATTTCCCGGGCTAAATGGGGTAATAGTTGATACTCTACCAGCAGGGAATACATTTCGTCCTCCCTCACCTGGCGATCGCCGACCGTCAACACCACCGACATAATTAGCCAACTCCTAACGCACAATATAGCTTCATTGCTCCATAACCCTAGCCCAAGCTGACCTAAACATCAATCAGAGGGGGGGAGAAATATCCGTAAAAGTTCCTCTGGTAAATAGTTTTCTTCCACGGTAGAGGTATCGAGGTAAAAAACCCAAGGTTCTTCCGATTCGGTGAAATCTTCCCAATCGAGGGTCTGGAGCAGTAACAATGTCTCATTGGCATCGGAAATATCTCCCCGGCGGGTCTGCAGACGTTTTGTTAAAACTTCTATGGGAGCATCGCAATTGATAATGGTAAAAGCAAGCTGTTCCCGTAACGCAAATTCGATAATTGGCGATCGCCATTGCACCTGGTCAAATTTGGCATCGAGGATAACACTAAAACCGGAGTTGATCACTAGAATAGCTAAATCCAGCAATTGCTGATAAACCTTTTCTGTCATGGCCTTGCTGTACAAATTAGCTTTCCCCGGCTTGTCTAGGTTTACTCCTCCTATATGTTTACGCACTGCATCGGAGCGGATATGAACAGCGGGTAAAAGTTGACCAAGTTGCTGGGCAACGGTGCTTTTCCCTGACCCTGATAACCCAGCCATTAAAACTATTTCTCTCCTTATTTGTTGTCCCTGCTGGCTATACTGCCATGCCAAGTGGTAATAATCTTTAGCTGTCCCTAGAGCTTGCTCCTTTTCTACTTGAGTTAAATTGGCATCATCTAATAAAAAAGAGGTTACCTTTGCCCGCACATAGGCTTGGCGGCAGAGATAAAAAGGTAACACCTGCAAGCCGTGCCAATCTCCCGTTTGCTCCAAATAAATATTTAAAAATAAATAGGCCCAGTCAATTCTGCCCTTGGCTTGGAGGTCCATCACCGTAAAGGCAATGTCATACATTACGTCCACAAAACGAAAGGGTTGGTTAAACTCAATGCGATCAAATAATTGGATCTTGCCCCGCCACTGACATAAATTTCTCAAATGCAAATCACCATGGCATTCACGGATTTTGCCCATGGCCTGCCTCTGTCGAAAAATTTGGTCCTGGGTTTGGTAAAAATCCTCGCTAAATTGGCGAATTTGTTGGTATTGATCGGGTTCCTGGGCAACGCCTAAATATTTTTCCGTCGCCGAAAAATTAGCTGATACAGACTGCCAAATCACCTCTGGATCGCCAAAACTAGTAATTTCGGCATTGGTTACCGTGTCCTGGTGAAATTCCGCCACTCTTTTGGCCAGGGCAATAATGTCTTGGCTGGATAACTTCCCCTGTTCAAACAAGGATAAGAGCAGACAATCCTGGGGAAATTGGGTCATTTTTAGCAGATAATCCTTCGACTGAGAGTTGCCGCCAGTAGACTCTTTTTTCTCCTGCCATTGCCATTGGTTATCTTTTAACTCAACTGCTAAAACTTCCTGGTAAATATCCGGTGCCACGGGGGAATTTAAACGTAACTCTTCTTCTAAAAAATGTTTGCGCTTTGCGGCAGTGGAATAGTCTAAAAAACCTAAATCAACCGGCTTTTTTAACTTGTAGGCATATTTCCCCGTTAAAAACACCACCGAACAATGGGTTTGTAAACACTGAATCGGTTCCCGGACAGGGTGGGGATAAAAACTAGCCCGCTGCAGGGTGTGCAACAAACTAAGAAAGAGGTCTTGGGCGGACAAATCCAGTGGCTCAGAAATGCTATTCATGGGTAACGGTAAGTTAATTCCCTCCCCCATATTAGTCCCATCACCAAAGCATATTGACCATGGGGCTGAACTCCCGCAACTATCACCACTATCAATGGATGCAAAGCTTTGGGGTACGATGAATAACCGCCCAGAAAATTATTGCAACGAGGAAAACCTGTGACTGTCCGTGTCCGCATTGCCCCCAGTCCCACCGGCAATCTCCACATTGGGACTGCCCGCACCGCCGTTTTTAATTGGTTGTTTGCCCGCCACACCGGAGGCACTTTCATTCTGCGGGTGGAGGATACGGATTTGGAGCGCTCCAAGCCGGAATACACGGAAAATATTCAGTCGGGACTGCAATGGTTGGGTCTAAATTGGGATGAGGGGCCTTTTTTCCAAACCCAACGGTTAGATCATTACCGCCAAGCAATCCAGCAGTTACTTGATCGGGGGTTGGCCTACCGTTGCTATTGCACCAGTGAAGAATTGGAGCAGATGCGGGAAGCCCAAAAGGCCAATAACCAAGCTCCCCGTTACGATAATCGCCACCGTAATTTAAGCCCAGAACAGGAAGCGGCTTTTCTCGCAGAAGGTCGCCAGGCGGTGATTCGTTTTCGTATTGACGACGATCGCCAGATTGTTTGGCAGGATCAAATCCGGGGACAGATGGTTTGGCAGGGCAGTGATCTGGGGGGAGATATGGTCATTGCCCGGACACCGGAAAAAGCTGAGGATGGCTTTGGCCAACCCCTGTATAACCTGGCGGTGGTGGTAGACGACATTGACATGGCCATTACCCACGTGATCCGGGGGGAAGACCACATTGCCAATACTGCTAAGCAAATTTTGCTCTACGAGGCCCTAGGCAGTGCTGTACCCACCTTTGCCCATACGCCGTTAATTTTGAACCAGGAAGGCAAAAAATTGTCCAAACGGGATGGGGTAACTTCCATCGATGATTTCCGGGCCATGGGTTTTCTGCCCCAGGCGATCGCCAACTATATGTGCTTACTGGGCTGGACTCCCCCGGATTCGACCCAGGAGATTTTTACTTTGGCAGAAGCGGCGGAGCAGTTCAGTTTAGAACGGGTCAATAAAGCCGGAGCTAAGTTTGACTGGCAAAAATTAGATTGGATCAATAGTCAATATCTTCATAGCCTACCAACAGCAGAATTAGTTCCTCTCCTCATTCCCCAGTGGCAAGGAGCTGGCTATGCAATTGATCTGGAAAAAGATGGTGCTTGGTTGGCAAGTTTGGCCGGCCTAATTGCCCCCAGCTTGACCAGACTCACCGATGCGGTGGCCGAAAGTAAATTATTGTTTGGCGATCGCCTAGACCTCCAGGAAGATGGGGCGAAACAGTTGTCTGTGGAAGGAGCTAAAGCCGTTTTGGAAGCAGCCCTGGCCTTTAGTCAAAGCACCCCGGAGTTAACCTTGGATGAAGCAAAAGGGGAGATTAATCGTTTGACCAAGGAACTAGGTCTAAAAAAAGGCGTGGTAATGAAATCCTTGCGGGCTGGGCTCATGGGCACTGTACAGGGGCCAGATTTACTGCAATCGTGGCTATTGCTACACCAAAAGGGCTGGGCCACCCCTCGACTCACCCAGGCGATCGCCCAGGGGTAAACCTGAGGCAGGCTCTACTGGGACAAACCGGAGGAGACTTTCCCTAAATCTTAGCTTCAGTCAAGGAGGTCAAGGGGACAGAGGGCAGACCGACTAATTTCGTGCCGATTTACTGGGAAGCTGGGGGAGGCAAATTAAAATTTGACCAAATATTCCTTCAGCCCCTGTTGTTGGTCATTGTTCCTGTTCTCAACCTCGCCACCGAAGAATTCGTCCTTTTGTCCCTTTGATTCCCCTTGTTCTTCCCGATTCTGTGTAGCAACGCGCCATTGTCCCGTATCAGGGTCCCGGTAGGCCGTGTAAGGGGAAGGTCGCAACGGTTGGGAAGAGATTTTCACGGATACTGCTCAAAGCGTAGGCAATGTAGGCGATCGCCAGGCAAAGTCTCACCAAATCCAAGTCTAATATTTCCATCTGGTTTGACAATGACCACAGTCACCCCTCAATGGTGATCTAGGTCACCGATCGCCCTTTGCCAACTGGGAGGTAATGGCGCTTTTTTCCTTGCTGGTAAGGCAATGCAGACGTGGTGGGTTTGGGCCCGGACCACCAATTGCAACGATTCTGCCTGGCTGATCTGATAATCACAGCAAAAACGATGGGGACTAGCCAGGGTAACGGTCAGGGTCACCACCAGGCGATCGCCACAGTAGGCAGGGGAGACAAAATCAACGTTTGCGTGGACCAAGGGCATGGCCAAATCCCCGGCACTAATCACTTTTTGTAAAGGTAAATTCTCCGCCATCAGCCAACTTTCATAGGCTTCGTGGCACATCTGTAGAAATTGATTAAAATAAACCACCCCGGCCCCATCGGTATCCCCTAGGTAAACCCGTCGTTCATAGGTGAAGGTCGCCATAGTTTAGTCAATTAAGGTGCACTAACCTGAAAATTTTGGAACTGCCTTCCTGAGTCCGCAGTCTAATCCACTCGGAAGCTAGCAACAATTGCCAGAAATATTAAGAATTGTGCGCTAATCAATCCCTGAATTAGTGGATAGAATAACCTTAACTGACCGTTCTTACCGGCTTTTCTCGGCCGGTTCGTTTAACTAAGTTACTATTCCCATTGCGTCGTTTTTCGGCTTTTAAATTTCCATGGTTAAAAAACGCTCCCAGTTCCCTGTGTTCGGCTCAATGGTGGCCCTCGCCCTGCTCAACACCGCCTGTGGGGGGGATAAGCCAGGGGCCAGTGCGCCCAAAGCCATTCCGGTACAGTTGCAGACCCTAGAAACCAGTTCTGTGACTGACAGCAATGAATTTGTCGGTAACTTAGTGGCGACCAAGTTTGTTGAGCTAGCACCCAAAATCGACGGCCGCATTTTAAGGATCTATGCCCAATGGGGTCAGCAGGTAAACGAGGGAGATCCGATTTTGCTGTTGGAACCCACCCAGCAACAGGAAAACGTCAACGCCGCCGTCGGTAATCTCAACATCCAGCGGTCTAATTTCCAAGTTAGTGAGGCCAACCTCCGCACCTCCGAATCGGAAAGGGATGCGGCCCAATCCTTTGTCACCACCCAGGAAGCTAACCTCGCCCGGGCGATCGCCGATTTAGCCAATTCCCAGGAGGTGTTAAAAACCAGAGAAGCGGATTTAAAACGAGCCCAAGCTAATCTGAATTTGGCCCAAATTAACTTTAAACGGTCTCAATTCCTCGTGGAAACAGGTGTACAACCGCAACAGGATTTGGACAATCGCACCACCCAGTTGGAAGATGCCAAGGCCAACACCGAGGCCGCGCAAAAAACAGTCCAAGCCGCCAAAGCTACCGTTCAGGCTAACCAGTCCAGTGTCTCCGCCTCAAGATCCGCTGTGCAACAGGCTAAGGACAATTACCAAGCCGCTGTGCAAAGGGTGAACGCTTCCCGAGCCACCGTCAGCTCCCAAAAAGGGGCGATCGAACAGGCCCAGGGCCAACTTGGTGCCACTTCCCAGGAACTGATCTACAACCGGGTTTTGGCCCCTGTTAGTGGTGTGGTGGGTAACTTACCGTTGCAAATTGGTGATTTTGTCCGCACTGGACAGAGCTTCACCACCATCACCAACAACACAGAATTTGAACTGGATATTAACGTACCAGTGGAGCGATACAACGATCTACGCATCGGCTTGCCTGTGGAAATTGTCCGCAGCGATGGCCAAGCAGGGGAAGTGGGGCGCATCAGTTTTATTTCTCCGACTGCTAACCGCAGTGACCAGTCCATCCTCGCCAAGGTGATTTTCAAAAATGACGGCAACCTCCGCAATAACCAGTATGTCCGGGTCAGAATTATTTGGGACCGCCAGCCTGGCTTTTTGATCCCCACCACAGCGGTTACTTCCATCGGTGCCCAGCAGTTTATTTTTGTTGCCCAACCGAAAAATGCCCAGGGCGACAGCAAAGAAGGCAACAGCGGTACGGAATTGGTAGCGAGACAAACCCCGGTGGTTTTAGGCGGCATCCAGGGGCAATCCTACCAAGTTATTTCTGGCGTTAAGGCCGGTGAACGGGTGGCGGTATCAAGAATTTTGGAGTTGCGGGATGGCATGGCCATTGAACCCGCTAGTGCGGCTACCCCTTCCAATAACGGCGGCAGTGGTGCTGGGGCCGGCGACAAACAGAAACAGCAATCCTCTTCCTAGTCGTGCTCCGTTGGTATTGGAGCTAAAGCCAAATTCCATCCTTCTCCGGTGATAACGCCGTTGGTAATTGACGACAAACTGTTGGGAAGTGCCCAGTGGGGAACTGTAAGATGGTCAGTGGCCTCGATTGCCATGGTTGCCATTAATTGTTGAATCCATGGGGCGGGGAAACATCTGCTGCCGTTGAACCCTTTTGCTATTGACCAAATTTCCATGACCCAAGCCCAAGCCAAGCGTTTTCAGTTTGACCGCCAACTGTGGCACCGCTTTGTTGAAACAGCCCAGCCCTATTTTTATCCCGTCGGGCAAAAGCAAACTCGGGTTTTTCTGATTCTGATCCTGGCCCTCATGGTGGTAGTGGTGGCTTTAACCCTATTTTTATCCATGGGGTTGACGCTCTGGGCCACGGCGATTTTTCCCGATTTTTTTGCTAAATCCGGTAAGGGTTTGGTGGATGGGGTGCAAAGTCTGATCAATTCTCCGGCGCCCTGGATTGGTTTAGGAGCCTTAGCCATAGCGGGGGCAGTGTTTGTCAGCCAGCGACAAAAGTTACAACAACGGTGGCTCCAGTGGCTATTGTTGGGCATACTGCTATCGTTGCTATTTATTGTCAACGGCTTAAATGTTATTTTAAGTTTCGTTTTTCGCTTCATTGATACAGCTTTAAATGGCAAAGATGGGGAAGTGTTTTGGCAATTTCTCTGGATCTATGGCATTGTCATTGTGGTGGCTATTCCCATCATTGTTGCCTACCGTTACCTACGGCAAAAGTTGGGAGTGCTCTGGCGGGAATGGCTCACAGAACATTTTCTGGGTCGTTACTTTAAGGGGCGCTCCTACTATCGCCTAGATTCCAATTCTGCCTATACATTAATTGACAATCCAGACCAAAGGATAACCCAAGATATTCAATCCTTTACCGGGGTTACCCTGGATTTTTTACTGGATATTCTTGATTCCATTCTCACCCTAATTTCCTTCACCGCCATACTTTATAGCATTTCCCAAACCTTGATGTGGGGGCTCATTGGCTATGCGACCTTCGGCACGGTGGCGGCGATCGCCATTGGCACCAGGTTAATTCGTATTAACTATGAACAATTGCGGTTGGAAGCCAATTTTCGTTACGGTTTGGTGCGGGTGCGGGACAACGCTGAATCCATTGCTTTCTACCGGGGGGAAAGGTTAGAACGGAAACAGGTTACTGAACGTTTGCTGGGGGCAATTAGAAATTTTAATCTCTTAATTATTTGGCAGGCCCTGATCAGCCTATTTCAACTGGGCTATAATTATTTCACCCGGTTAATTCCCTATATCATTATTGCTCCTCTTTACCTAGCGGGAGACTTAGATTTCGGGGCGATCGCCCAGGCTAGTTTGGCCTTTGGCATGGTGCTTTCTGCCCTATCTTTGGTCACTAACCAGATTCAAAATATTACTGAATTTGCCGCCAGTATTAACCGTTTAGGGGAATTTTACGATGCCCTCAATGGCCCTGGCAATGACAGAGAAAGCTCCTCTAATGCCATGGTTGACCACATTACCACCCACCTTGGCCCCACCGTCAGCCTGGATAACGTCACCCTTTCTCCTCCCCATTCTTCCCGGGTTTTAGTGCGGGATTTATCTCTAGCCGTGGACACTGGCAACCATTTACTGATCATGGGCCCCAGCGGCAGTGGCAAAAGTTCCCTCCTCCGGGCGATCGCCGGCCTATGGGACAGCGGTCAAGGCATCATTGAACGGCCTGAGTTGGCAGATTTATTATTTTTACCCCAACGGCCCTATATGATTCTGGGCACCCTGCGGGAACAACTAATTTATCCTAGTTCCCAATCCATCGCGGATGACGATTTTCTGTTGGGAACTTTAAAAAGGGTCAACCTATCGGATTTAGCCGAGCGTTTTGGCGGTTTAGACAGTCTAGAAAATTGGTCTAGCGTCCTTTCCCTGGGGGAACAACAACGCATTGCCCTAGCCCGAGTTTTCATCAACCAACCCCGCTATGCCATCCTCGATGAAGCCACCAGCGCCCTGGACGTAGATAACGAGGCAGATTTGTACCATGCTCTGACAGATTTGGGCACCACTTTCATCAGCGTGGGGCATCGGCCTACCCTGCGAAATTTTCACCGCCAATGCCTGGAAGTGCAGGCGGAAGGAAGGTGGCAGTTAAGCTCCATCCAAAAATAAATTAATGGTTAGCAATCGAATTTAACCATGGGTCTGGGGACGAAAGAAAACCGTCTCCTTTGCTAGAATTGTCCAATCCAAAATCAGGTAGCCATTATGATTTTTCCCGGTTCAACGGTGCGGGTCACCAATGTTGATGATACTTACTATCGCTTTGAAGGCTTAGTCCAACGGGTCAGTGACGGTAAAGCGGCAGTCCTATTTGAAAATGGTAACTGGGACAAATTAGTGACTTTTCGGCTCTCGGAACTGAAGACGGTCAAACCGATCTAGGCATTTTGCATTTTGCTACCCGCTCCGCCCTGGCCTAACCCATCGATGTCTTCGTTGCGGGGATTGGGGTGGGGGCTGTCCATATATTTGGCTAGAATGGAGAGCAATTTTACAGTGAAGTTCCCTCGGCGTTAACCCATGAAGATTCGTCCCTTTCTTGTGGCCCTGGGCCTAACCACCTTTGCTGGCGCCGCCCACGGAGCCAATTTTGAAGATCTGACCCAATTACTGTCCACCAAAAAATGCCCTCTCTGTGATTTGCGGGGAGCCGGCCTGGTGATGGTTAACCTTACCCGGGCGGATTTGACGGGGGCGGATCTGTCGGGGGCAAACCTATCGGGGGCCGATCTGACGGGAGCTAATCTTTCCGGTGCGAATTTAACTTCTGCCTCTTTGAACGGGGCGAACCTGTCAGGGGCAAATTTAAACGGGGCGATTACCGACGGCACAGATTTCCGTGAAGCTTATTTTGACCGGGCGACATTTATCAACACTAACTTGGAAACCGCCTATATGCAGGGGGCCCAAGCTGTTCCCAATACGGCCGGCACTCCCCAACTTTTTTATGGCTGGGGCCTGTTGGAAACCAGTAAGGGCAACTATCAATCCGCCCTCAAACACTATGATCGAGCCTTGGCTCTAGATCCGGAATTTGCTCCGGGATATTTAGGGCGGGGTTTGACCCTACTGAAAATTGGCAATGAAGCTTCCGCCAAACAAAATGTGGAATACGCCCAGTTATTGTTTGAGGAAAACCAGGATGAGGTGGGGGTTAAAACTTCAGAGCAATTTTTAGAAGATTTGGCCAGTATGCAGGAAGCCCGGCGCCAAGGAGCGGGCAATCCCCAGTTGGATGCCATCGTGCGGGGGGTAGCTTCCATGGCGTTTAAGTATTTACTGCCCTTGGTGGGCCTCTAGGGAGGCCAAACTGCAATTAGCCACGATCGCCGACCCAGGAAAAAACCAGAGAAATAGGGGCCAATGGGCAGATCATAACCGCGGCAAGATTGTTGCTGCTCTAAAACCCCATTTGAAGATTGATCGCCAATTTGCCTACAATCAAATCAGACCTTTTCGTCAAAATCTCGGCCTAGTTGTGGCACAGAACAAATATGAATTATGCGGCGATCGCCGGCCAGGGCTTAGGAATTCTGCTGGCACTGATGACGGTGTTGTTTATTTTTCGGATTATTCTCACTTGGTATCCCCAGGTGGAGCTAACCAGATTGCCCTGGAAACTCATTGCCCTACCCACGGAACCATTGTTGATCCCCCTGCGTAAACTTGTTCCCCCCATCGGTGGCGTTGACCTAGCTCCTATCCTTTGGGTTTTCATCTGTACTTTTTTGCGGGAAATCCTCATTGGCCAGCAGGGGCTGATCACCATGGCCAGTCGGTTGCAATAAACACAAAAGAGCTAGGTTGCCTCCCATTTACTTATAGCGGTTACGCTATCTGAAGGGCGTACTTGAAAAGCCCCTTTATCTGTCTCAAACTGACTCGGAATTGGCTCAATTCTTGATCAATTAGGCGAGACCAAGCTTAGCCAACACTGGTCCAGTGGAAACCACATGGCGGTCAAGTCCTAGATCCTTGGGATTAATTTCTAAGGCCAAACCCACCAATTGGGGCAGATGTAACACCGGCAAATTTAATGCTTGCCCCAACACTTTGCTGATTTCCGGTTGACGGGAATCTAGTTGTAGATGGCATAGGGGACAAGGGGTAACTAAACAATCGGCCCCAGCGGCGATCGCCGTTTGCAAATGTCGACCTGCCAACTGAAAAGATTGGGGCGTAGCATAACTGGAAATGGGCCAACCACAGCATTGGGTGCGACCTTCGTAGTAAATGGGATTAGCCCCTAGGGTAGTAAAGACTTTTTCCAGGGATTGGGGATCAAAAGGATTGGCTTCCGGTAAATTTTCCTGGGCCCGGAGCAGGTAACAGCCATAGAAAGAAGCACAGTTGAGGCCAGATAACTTCTGCTTAACCCGCTGAGCCAGGGTTTCTAGTCCAAAATCTTGCACCAAAGCCCAGAGTAAATGGGTCACCCGACTGGAACCTCGATAGGGAGCACAGCTTTCTTTTTTTAAATAATCGTTGATTTGCTCCACATAGGCAGGATCATCTTTTTGGGCTTTTTTTAGTCGTTCGTCCACATGGGCAATTACCCCCTGACAGGTACTGCAATGGGTTAATAAAGGCAACTTCAACTGTTCCGCCAAGGCGATATTGCGGGCATTAACGCTATCTTCCAACAGTTGGGAATCTTCTTTAAAGGTGCCGGAACCACAACAGGAAGCTTTTTTTAGTTCCACTAATTTAATACCCAAAGCTTTGCTCAGGGCGGTGGTGGCCAGGTGCAGTTCCCCACAGGCCCCCTGGGCAACGCAACCGGGAAAGTAAGCATATTCAAGGGCGGTAGTCATGGCGGCGACAGGAAGTGTTCTCTCTAGGCAGTATATCGTGGGCTTTTGGCCTGGGAACAAAAACCGGTGGTGCCCATTACCCCCAACAATGCCCCTAATTTGCTCAATTTCTGGCCCAGTCCACCATGCCAATTTAGCTTTCTGTATCAATTTGGAGTAGATAACCAGCCCCCAGCAACGTTTTTAACCATTGTTCGCCAGTAGGGATTTGGCCAAAGATTTTACAAATTTCCATGGCCAAGCGGTCTAGGTCTTGTTCGTGGGAAGCAAAATCATCCGGCCCCCAAATTGAGGTAATGATGCCATCCTCCTCCGGCAAAACAATATCATTGCACTGAGACAAACGACCAATGGTATAGCGGGTTTTGATGAGATTAAACCGTTCCTCCTGCCGTCGGGGGCTTGAATTTTCAGATAGGGTATCAGGCTGTCGATCATAGCTTTTTCGAAAGGTTTACAATGGAGTAACGTGGATATAAAAACATGTTGTCCAGGAAAACCCGAATTGCCATCGGACTAGTTTACTGGGCCGGTGCGGACAAAAAATTAAACAATTAAAGAATGTTACCCTTGACTTAACATCGAGTCCCAGTCACCCCCGGACCTCCATGACTAAACCGAGCAACGATGAGCCGCCACCGACTAATGTACGAGATTTGGAAGCTATGTCGCCGCCGGAGGAAGAGGATTTAATGGTAGATTTGCCGGACTTGGAATACACTGCTGTCGCCCACCGTCAGCAATTTAGCACTGATTTAGTGCGCCTTTACCTCCAGGATATTGGTCGCATTCCCCTGTTAAAGCGGGATGAAGAGGTGCATGTGGCCCAGCAGGTGCAAAGCTATCTCCGCCTAGTGGAAATCCAAAATCAGGCCGCAGAATCTGAGCCCGCCATGGAGCAATACCAAACGGCGATCGCCATCCATGATCAACTTTTAGCCCAATTGGGGCATCGTCCTTCCTATGAACGTTGGGCCAAAACCCTCGGGCAAACCGTAGCGGTTCTCAAGCAAACCCTCCAAACAGGCAAACAACGATGGGCCGAGTTAGCGGGGTTGACGGTGGAAGAATTGGACAAAGTTGAAAAGCAGGGTATTACAGCCAAAGCTCACATGATCAAAGCTAATTTAAGGCTAGTGGTTTCCGTTGCGAAGAAATATCAAAATCGGGGCTTGGAGCTTTTAGACCTGATCCAAGAAGGCACCCTGGGGTTGGAGCGGGCGGTGGAAAAATTTGATCCCACCAAGGGTTACCGTTTTAGCACCTATTCCTACTGGTGGATTCGCCAAGGCATCACCAGGGCGATCGCCACCCAGAGTCGTATGATTCGTTTACCGGTGCATATCACCGAGAAGTTAAACAAAATCAAACGGGCCCAAAGAAAAATTTCCCAAGAAAAGGGCCACACCCCCAAAATCGATGAAGTGGCGAAAGAACTGGGTATGACCCCGGAGCAGGTACGGGAAGTGCTGACCCAAGTGCCCCGTTCCGTTTCCCTGGAGCTAAAAGTTGGCCAGGATAAAGACACGGAGCTGATGGATTTACTGGAAACCGACACCCAGTCACCGGAGGATGAGTTGATGCGGGAGGCTCTCCAGAGTGATATGCAGGAAATTTTGCTAGATTTGACCCCCAGGGAACAGGAAGTGATTGCCCTGCGGTTTGGTTTTCAAGACGGTGTGGCCCACTCCCTCTCGGAAATTGGCCGCATTTTGAATTTATCAAGGGAAAGAGTACGACAGATTGAAGCCAAGGCTCTGCAAAAGTTACGCCATCCCCGCCGCCGGGACCGCATCCGGGACTATTACGAAAATTTGGGTTAGGTCACTGATCTGCTAGAACTTTAACGGCGATCGCCTCTGGGCTGTTAATCGCCAAAATACTTTGGGGTGGACAGGCCTGCCATTGGGGGTCAGTAAATAGGGGTTCCGAGGCAATAATCACTCCCCCCGGACAGCGCTCACTATCAGCCAGCCAATATAAACTCGGTTCCGGTTGACGACTGGCATAACGACAGGCCACAATGCGCTGACCATCGGCCAGAAGAATATTGGCGGAAAAATAAGTGTTATGTTGTCGAGCCAACTCTGCCAACGTTAACAAACTTGCTTCTAACGCCTCCCCCAAGCTAGTCTTTTTTGCCCCATCGCCATCACCCTGGGAAGCCTGCCTTGACCGCCGGAGATTGTCCAGAATGAGGGCAAAAATATGTTCCGAGTCGGTGGTGCCATGGATGAACTGATAACTGGCATCGCTCAATAAATTCCGTAGGGGACGGTAGAGAGTAGTCCGAAAATTATTGATAAATCCATTATGGACAAATAACAGCCCCTCCTCCGTAAAGGGCTGACAATTGGTCAAATCCACTGCCAAAGGGGGCGTTGCACTGCGGACATAACTCACAAAACAACTGGACTGGATATACCGACTCAGGTGGGGAAGATTAATGTCACTCCAAATGGGCAGGACATTTTTGTAGAGATAGGGACTGGGTTGATGCCCCTGGTCAAACCACCCCAAGCCAAAACCATCGGCATTCAACAGCCCCGCTGTCATTTCCTGGGGTTGATAGCTCTGGACAATCAGGGAATGTTCTGGGCGATAAATCAGTTGCTCTGGTCGCAGTGGTTGTCCCAGATACCCTAAAAGACGACACATAAAAAATTTTTAATAATCTTGGCGGCCCGCTGAAATCATCCCTACCGACGGGGGGAACCAAAGGAGAGTGGCTGCCCATCCCGAACTTTTACGGAGAGCATAGACCAGCTTGAAAAATCTTTCAGGGCAAAAATCGGCAAGAAAAAGCCCCTGGGCGTCTTTCCTTGTTTCGACTCCGGGGGCTTCAACTTACTCCTCACACACCTCTAGATAATAACCCCCTCACCCTCTACCCCCATGGATACTGTGACAGTTAAGGGATTGTCATAATGCCTTGGGTGATTGTCAGGAAAATTTGACTTTTGTGGTTCCACTCCAGGATTTGTGGAGCCGAATCAGACAAAACTTCACAAGACAAGTCAGGAAGTGATGACACAAGATTTGGCTTAATGCCTGGAAATCCGTAGTAGCAGTCCATTTTAAAGCCTTGATCCCCTTGACGTTCCGCCGCCGCCCTATGTTACAAAAGGTGAAGCTTGTGATCCCCGTGGGCATTCCTCCGGCGATCGCCTTGGCCAAAAGCCAGCAACTTCAACAACATTCACCTTTGCTCCCCCTGTGTCCACCATTGGAAGTAACTAACCCTGTCCTCTTTCCACGGGCTGATTGTGGAAACCCATAGTATGGACTGTCCCATAAACCCAAAGTAATTGTTATGGCTAAAGAAGACCGACCCTCCCTCGAAGACATGACGCTGCGACAATTACGCCGAGTTGCCAGTGAATGCAATATTTCCCGGTACAGTCGGATGCGTAAATCCCAGCTACTAGCAGAGGTGGAAAAGGCTCTCAACAAACCTGCCCCTGCTCCCTTTTCTGTCAAATCCGTTAACCGTCCCCAGGAGGAACAAGCTGTGGAAGCTTCTAAATTTGAACTTGGTCAAGATGATAAATTTGGCGCCCCCCTCACCGCCGTCGATGAAGTTTTGGGAGATTTGCCCGGTGGTTACGGTGAAAGCCGCATTACCCTCATGCCCAGGGATCCTCAGTGGGCCTACGCCTATTGGGATATCCCCAAAGAACATAAGGATGCTCTCCGTAGTCAGGGGGGGCAACAGTTGGCCCTGCGGCTCTACGATGTGACCGACCTGGATTGGCAGACCGCAAGCCCCCACAGCGTCCAGGAATATCTCTGTGATGAATTGGCCCGGGAATGGTATTTGCCCATCCCTGTCAGTGATCGCGATTATGCCCTAGACATTGGCTATCGCACCTTTGATGGTCGCTGGCTCACCCTGGCCCGTTCCACCCCCATTCGCATTCCCCCCGTTTATCCCTCCGACTGGGTAGAAGATGTGTTTGTCACCGTCAACTGGGACGAAGACCTCCAAGGCAAAACCATTTACCAATTGGTGCCCCCCAGCAAGCGTTCTGTGGGAGTTTCCACTGCAGTATATGACCAAGTGTTTGACATGGCCCAGGGTGCTGAAGCCCTGCGGATGGCGGGTTCCCTCTACGGCTCTATGCAGCACGTCCCCGGTTCCGTTACCCACGAGCAAACATTAAGCTCCTATGTGTTTCCCTCCGGAGCGGGCCTGTGGGCAGCCCCCAATGTTTCTGGTTTAAATATGTCCGGCATTGGCATGGGTTATGGTCTTTCCAGTAGCGAATTTATGGCCTCGGAAGCCCCAATCCGTCCCCGGCAATTCTGGTTAGTGGCCGATGCTGAGCTGATTGTTTACGGTGCCACGGAACCCGATGCGACGGTTACCATTGGTGGCCGTCCGATTAAACTCAATGAAGACGGCACCTTCCGTTTCCAAATGTCCTTCCAAGATGGCTTGATTGACTATCCCATCATGGCAGTGGCGGTGGATGGGGAACAAACCCGCAATGTGCATATGAAGTTCACTCGGGAGACTCCTTCCCGTAACACCAACACCAAAGAAGAAGCTGTGCCGGAATGGTTTAGCTAGACTCCCTTAATTCCCATTAGTTTTTCGTTGTTTGAATTATAAATTCCCCGGCCAAAGGATCTGAGTCATTGCCGTTTCCTTGGTCGGGAATTTTTTACCAGGTGACTTTTCCCTGCAAACCTTCAATCTTGCTGGGACCAATGCCCTTGACTCGTCCTAAATCTTCCAGGGAGGTGAATGGCTTTTGCTTCCTGGTGGTGATAATTTTTGCAGCGGTGCTGGGACCAATGCCAGGTAAACTTTCCAATTCTGCTTGACTGCCTCGGTTCAAATTTACCAAACGATTGGGAGTTGCTTTGGCCAGGGGCTGAGGGCTAGGTTGGGGATTGGCGCACTCCTGTTCTTGGCGATCAATGCGGGCTTGTATTGTGGGGGGTAAACCATACTCTGTGATGGCATAGAGTCGTTCTAATTCCCTTTGGTAATGAGCCCCTATTTGGGCATTCTGCAAAACCAATACCGTTTCATCGTTGCTGTGGTTAGCGGCGGGGGACCAATTGTGAGAACCGGTGATCACTGTGTCATCATCGACTAAAGCAAACTTATGGTGTAATTTATCTCCCCTTGGCAGGGCTGGTGTACCGACAAATTCTGTTGGTAAGGCCCAGGGACGATTACCGGGTTGTTCTAGGCAGTCTTCTAATAGTTTTACCCCCAATAAATCCAGGCCTTCACTGTAGTAACGAAAGGCAAATCCCCGGTCAATTAGGGCTTTAATTTCAGTGCCCGCTTGAAATCTTTGGTTGATTACATCGGATAATGCTTGTTCACTAAAAACAAACAAGGCTAACTGGATTTTTTGCTGGGCCTGATTTAGGTATTGGGCAATTAAACCATTGCTTGTTTCGGCAAAAGGTACCGTTCGGCGATCGGGAGAAAATTTTACCGTTACCGTGGTCTCCCCCACTTTTAACGCTTTAGCTGGTCTGCTTGGCTTATTGATACCAAATAGACTATCTTTTTTTTCTCCAGGACCGTCTCCCCAAAGCAGGTTAAACTCTTCTGTGAAAAGATGGGCCACCGCGGGGGATTGAATCACCAATAAGTTGTTAGCATTGCCCCTGGTGAAGTGGTCATCATAGTCGCCATACTGATCGCTGGGGGTAAAGTTGGCAGAGGTAACAATGACGGTTTTATTATCCAGCACTACAAATTTATGGTGCATTAACCCCGATCCTTTACTGCCATCCTCTGTGTCGTCAATGAGGGGAATTTTTTGGGTGCGGAGAATCTCAATGGCATCTCGTTCTGCACTTTCTTCAGGACTAATGCGGCCGTCTTGATTTTGATCTAAATAGGCTAGGGGGCCACGGTAACGGAAGGGATCTTTTTCCGCTTCTACTGCTTCTTGGATGGTTTGGTTATAGATATTTTCTAGCACCAATCTCACCCTAACCCCGGCGGCTTGTTTCCTGACCAATGCCTGGGCAATGCGGGGTAAGCGTAATTCCTGTATCGCTAGGTCAATGGTGGACTGGGCTCCATTAATTTGATCTAGGATTATTTGCTCAAAATTGTCCCCCTGGCGTTTAAAGTTGCGGTCAGGGTCAATGAAATCAGCTCCCTTGGCATTGTTGAGATTGAAATAAACCTTGATGTTCTGTTCTTGGGGTAAGGGGTCTGGCCGGGCCAGGGATTGTCCTAACCCCGATGGATCAACTTTTCCAATGCCAATAATGGCGATCGCCACTAGTAGGGCCAGGGCAACCAAAATGACAATGGGGTTTTGTTTCCAGCCTCGGTTTAGTTTTCCCATGGTTCAATCTGGACGATCGCCAACTCGGTCTTACTTTTGCCACAGGGTTCGTTACTGTCACAATCGTTAAAGGATGCTGGCTGATAGATTAATTTGACCGTTTGGCCGATTAGGGCAGCCTGTTCACAAACTTCAAAGGTGGCGTACAGTCCCTGGTATGGATTACCTTGACCATCCACCAAGTCCACATAGCAAGCCAAATCGCCATTAATCAGATCGGTGATGGTGGCAACAGCAGGTAATTCTGTTTCTACTTCTACCTGTTGGGCATGGAGGGGAGATGATGCCCTAACTGCCATGACAGGGACAAAGCTTAAAAGTAAAGCCAGCCAGAGGGGAAAGGAAATAGGTTTCATTGTTTTACTGTTTTCTCCATATTTTAATCCCCCTGGTCTGGAAACCCTGCAACTTTTTTAAGGGGTGGCGATAATTTGGCCCTGGGTATCCATCACCATAATGTCCCACTGGCCGTCCTGGGCCACTTCAAAGGCAATGCGATCGCCGTTGGCATTGATGACCGGGTTCCTCGTGTCGGCGGCCAAATCCGCAGTTAAATTACGCTTCTGCTCCGTTTGGCGATCGTAGAGCACAATATCAGTTTTTCCCTGGCGACTGAGGGCAAAGACAATGTAGCGTCCGTCTTCGGTAATGCTGGGATGACTGGCCACCTGGTCGAGGGCATTAAGGCGGGGTAGGGTTTCCAGACGATTGGTTTGGAGATTGTACAGATAAATGCCCTGGGAGCCATTGCGGTCAGAGGCAAACACCAGAAAAGGATAGGTCACCTGGGGAAAAATTTCCTCGGAGGCACTGTTAACACCCCGGCCACTGCGGTCAAAGGAAAGACTCAGGTAACGGGGATAGCCACAGCCGGCCAGTAAAAACAGTAAACCTGCCCAAGTCAAAGACCGCTTGAGCAATTTAGCGAGTGTTTGGCAGTAAAGTCGGGGAGGCGGGGTATCCATATCCCTTCTATTTTCCCACCTCGACCCTAGTTAATAAGATGCAGTTGAGAGGGAACTAAAATTCCCGCACCGTGGGTTGACCGTCAATAATTTCCCCTACTAAAATTACGTCCGCTACTCCCACAAACAGCCCGTTTTCCAACACGCCGGGGAGATTGTTAATGGTTTTTTCCAATTCCGCTGGGTCGGCAATGGCATCAAATTTAACGTCAATAACTAGGTTGCCCTGGTCGGTGACCACGGGGCCAGCTTTTTTCACCCCCATGCGTAGTTCTGGTTTGCCACCTAGTTTGGCTAAAGCCCGCATTACAGGAGTCAGGGCCATGGGAATCACTTCCACCGGCAGTAAAAAAGTGGAACCTAATTTGTCCACCAACTTGCCACTGTCCACCACTACTAGAAAAGTTTCCGCCAGGGCATCAACAATTTTTTCCCTCGTGTGGGCGGCCCCTCCCCCTTTAATCAAATTTTTCTGGGGGTCAACTTCATCCGCTCCGTCGATGGCAATGTCAATGCGGTCAACCACATCCAACGTCGTCAGGGGAATGCCGTATTTACGGGCCAACACTTCCGCCTGAAAGGAGGTGGGAATGCCCACTACATTTTCCAATTCTCCTTTTTTGAGGCGATCGCCAATGAATTCTAGGGCATAGGCGGTGGTGGAACCGGTGCCCAAACCGACAATGGTGTTGGACTTAACCCGGTCAGCGGCGGCTTTACCCACTGCTTGTTTCATCAAGTTGGCCGCATCTAGCTCAGCCATAAAAATTTAACCTCCGTTATTTTGTCTTTTAAATTTTTTAATTAAATTGGGTCATTAACCTAAACGTGGGGCAAAATCCTACTCCCCCCATTACCCAGGCTTTATTGAAACTCTATGGTTTTTTTGATCAGCCCTAGCCAAGGGAAAACTGTCCGGCGATCGCCGAAATTTGTACGGTGCCAAAATCCTCAAAATGGTTCTGGCCAGGAAAGAAACGTGGGCCTACTGGGCCGCCGTCAATTTTTCCTTCAGTTGGGCCAACTGGTCTGCCCAGCGGGGGTCGGGCTGGAAACCTTCAGAAGCGGTGCTAGTATTGGCACTGGCCCCTGCCGCTTTTTTATTACTCCGTTTTTTATCGGTGCGGGGTTGCTTGGTTTTTTCCCCACTGGCCGCCGGAGTTTCACTGCCTCCTTCTTCGTCATCCTTGGAGCGGGGGTTAGCCTTTTCGATTTTTAAAGGGCTGTCCATAAA
>NZ_JADEWJ010000349.1:0-3295 GCF_015207725.1 Synechocystis sp. LEGE 06083 | reverse complement strand
CTAATATTTTACTCCATAATTTTAACTAACTACATTGAAAAGATAAAACTTTTGCCTTTGTTTGGTTGCGCCCGGCTCCCTTAGCAGCATACAGGGCCTGATCAGCAATTTTGATTAAATCACTGGGATGATAATGCAACAGGGGCACAGTGGTGCCAATCCCTAAACTTATGGTGAGGTAACGGTTCGTAGGGGAATCAGCATGGGAAATTTTTGCCCCCGCTAGATAGTGGTGGATGCGTTGAGCCACAGTGTAAGCTCCCGGTTGATCGGTGTAGGGCAAAATCACGATAAACTCTTCACCTCCGTAGCGAGCCAGGACATCGGAAGGGCGCTTCAAAGAATTTTGAATGATTTTAGCTACACTTTGGAGGCATTTGTCCCCCATTTGATGACCATAAAGATCATTATAGTTTTTGAAATAATCTACGTCACATAAAATTAGAGAAATGGGAGATTTTTGCCGCAAACATTGCCGCCATTCCTGTTCTAAATAGCTAGTGAAATAACGGCGATTGGGAATTTGGGTTAGTTCATCGTAAATAGCTAAATGTTTGAGTTGTTGGTTGACTTGCTCTAGCTGTTGTTTGGCAAATTCCAACTCCATGGTGCGCTCCTTCACCCTAATTTCCAAGGTTTGGGAATAATTTTTGATAGTTTCATAATATTGGGCAGTGCGGATAGCGGCCGCCACCTGGCCAGTAACGGTGGAAAAAAGATTCAAATCGCTGGAATCGAAGTGCTTGGCCTGGTAGTGAGCTAAACCAAGGACGCCAATAATTGAATTTTGGACCGTCAGAGAACAGCAAAGCAAAGAACGAATTCTAGAAGGCTGATTTAGGTAATCTGGATCCTTTTGAATATCATCAATTACCTCTACTTGATGGAATTTTAAGACCCGCTCAACAATTTTTTCAATTGCTTTAAAGTCCCGTAATGAGTCTTCCGTTTTATACAAAAATGGAGCTAGACTATCTTGGCTTTGGTCATAAAGGTATAAAAATATTTCATCGACACTGATAACCTGACGAATCTGGGCTCTAATTACTTCGATTAGCTCATGCAACCCAGTACAGGTGGCCATGGCATTAGCAAATTGTGAAAGAAAAACCACTTCTTCATATTTTTGTAGAGCATCCTTGGCCAACTGCTTTTTTTCATACTCCGTTTGCACAATGTAACCCACCACAGCGGCGATCGCCTCGGCTGAATGGGGCGCAAGGTCACCGGTTACGGTGCCCAAACAAATCTGGTGGGCATAAATATCAGCCTTGGCCTGGGAACCCTGGGCATTGCCCCAAAGACAACGGTCCTCAGTATCAATAATGGCAAAGTTTTTGCCGATGGAATCGCCTAGCCGTTGGAGGAGGGTTTTGACGTCTGGCTTTTTTAATACTTTTTGAAAGGAAAAGTTTTGCATGGACCTTTTGTTTGACAAGCCATCCACCGACAGATGGTGACCGACGCACCACTGGATTTTTGATTAAAGCTCTAACCCTTTGCTCTTCCCCAAGTATTATTTTTTATTTAAAATTTTCGTTGGCTCAAAAGATGAAAATATTTAAAAAAAGTCTTTAAATAACTTAGTAAGGTAGAACAATAGTCAGGGCAACAGCCTTCATACCTGTTAACTATAGCCTACTCTTCAGATTCAATCATTGACAGCCAGGGCACCACTGTTTCATCAACGGCCCTCACTAAGGATTGATCGTGCCCTAATGGCGATCACCAGGGATGATTTAGCTCGCTTTTTCTGAACTATTCTCTGGAGTTTTGCTTTCTTCTAGTTCTGCCTTAATTTGCACTGACTTTTCGAGATTTTGAGCTTCCCGCTTCAGTTCCGTTTCAAACTCTTTGGAGGCTTCCTGGAATCCCCGCAGGGCCTTGCCCAAACTGCGCCCTACTTCCGGTAATTTTTTGGGGCCAAACACTAACAGGGCGATAACAAAGATTAAACCTAGTTCGGGTAAGCCAATGCCGAATATATTCATAGGACTGGGTGCGATTAGAGGGAGAGAAAGATTCCTTTAACCGACTGTAGCAGAGCTTTGTCCCCCACAGAAACCCAAGGGGATGAAAGGCCCATAACCAAGGTCAGTGCCATGGCATTAGCCGAGGGCAGTATCCCCCGTGCCCTGGAACATTAACCAAGATAGGAAAAAGTTGCTGACAAAAATGGCCAATAGGGATGTAACCACAGCAGTGGTGGTGGATTCCCCCACTCCCTTAGCCCCCCCAGTGGTGGTTAAGCCCCAACTACAACCGATAATGGCGATGATAATGCCAAATACCAAAGATTTGAACAAACAGGCAAACACATCCCATAGCTGGGTAAAATTTTGCACAGAGTTTAAAAAAATAGTTGGATTAATGGCATAAAGGCTAGAGGAAATCACCAATCCCCCCGCCATGCCCACAAACAGAGATAATCCAGTCAAAATGGGCAACATCAACCCACAGGCAATTACCCTGGGCACCACCAAATAATCAATCGGATCTGTCCTGAGCATATAGAGGGCATCCAACTGTTCTGTTACTCGCATGGTGCCAATTTCCGCCGCAAAGGCCGAACCCACCCGCCCGGCAATCACCACCGCGGTCAAGACCGGGGCCAATTCCCTGGTTAACGATAGGGATAAAACTCCTCCAATGGTCGTGGTGGCTCCATAGTAAATAAATTCCCTAGCCACTTGAATAGTAAAAACCATGCCCACAAAACCCGCCGTGATCAAGGCGATCGCCATGGATTCTGGGCCGACCATATTCATTTGTTCCAGGGTATTGCGCCGGTTAATCCGCCCCTGCAAAATGTGCAAAAAAACCTGGCCGGTTAAAAAAAAGGCCGCGACCAAACGCTGGAACCAAAGACTGAGGGAGTGGCGAGAGCGTCGATCCGACATACTTCACTGCAATGATTATGAACTGGGGCATCTGGGGCCCACACCGTTATTCCAATAGCTAGGCTAGGGGAGAAATATTCTGCCCCGACCTCAACGATTTTCCACCCGGAACCGTTCCACGGAGGTTAACAGATCCCGGGAAATGGAGACCAGGGTTTGCAAAGATCCCGCCACCCGTTGGGATTCCTGGGACGTTTCTTGGGCGGTCAGCTCAATGGACTGCATGACGTTGGACACCGCCCCGGAATTCTCCTGTTGTTTGACGGTGTCGGCGGTAATGGAACGCACCAACGTGTTAATCCGGTTGGACACCTCAATAATATCCTCCAGGGCTCGTTTGGACTGCTCCGACTTGTCAGTCACGTCGATTACCTGTTGGAT
Source organism: Synechocystis sp. LEGE 06083 (assembly GCF_015207725.1). Lineage (NCBI taxonomy): Bacteria > Bacillati > Cyanobacteriota > Cyanophyceae > Synechococcales > Merismopediaceae > Synechocystis > Synechocystis sp. LEGE 06083. Next base: position 14 of record NZ_JADEWJ010000349.1, on the reverse strand, counting down.
GCCCTCTTCCATGG
>NZ_JADEWJ010000348.1:0-3301 GCF_015207725.1 Synechocystis sp. LEGE 06083 | reverse complement strand
AGCATCGTTGGGCCCGCAATAATCTATAGCGACAACGTACGTCATCGCACGATGCTACACGACCACGTATGACCCTTTTAACATCGTGGCGATCGCAATAATCTACTGCGAACCTTATATAAGGTTCTGCGTAACGAGAGGGATGCTGTATGACCCGCCAAGCCTGCCAGTAATCGGATAAAATGCTCATCAATGCGCCCCGGCATCGTGCTAGCAACACGACCCAGGACGACTTCCGCCAAATCTAAACACAGTAGACTTGAGGCTCAATCATTATGAAGACTTCCGGCATTACCGGGCAAGCCGTTACAGGTTGCCACAAGCTTGATTTATTGGAAGCTCAGGATATCCTTTCAGAAATTGCTGAGAACCAACGATATTTCACCATTCTTAATGTCCTGTCGCAGGAATCCCTGATCCAGATTGATCCTAATGTTGACTTGCTGTTGGACTGCTACGAAGCCGCCGCCGTCCCTGCCAAGCTCCAAGCTGTTATTGACTTAATCGAGTCTGTCCGCAAGACCCTTCCCTAGTTACGGGAGAGGGCTTTTTTGTTGAACTGTGGATTTTCAGTCCACTGCTCATCATGGTTTCTGATGGGAATTCCCGCCATTAGTAGCACTTAGCTCATATTAGAAACAATACAGTCAGCAGAACGCAATTAGTAGGAAAACAGCTTATGAAGCTATTAGTTAGAAAACCCAAAACCCTTATAGGGAAAGGGAAACGTATCCCCCCCAGGGGGATATAGAAGGACAAAAAATAAACCCCCAAACTAACAATTCCTATGCTAGGTTGAGGGAGTGGGATGCGGTCTGGCACCTGAAACTTAAGCCAGGCTCTCCCACACCGATAAACGAATTAAAAGCTCTAAAATAAAAGCGGGCCACGTAACTCTGACAAGTTTGCTGACCCGACAAACGAATTAAAAACTACCCCCATGTTAGCCAAAAATCTGCCCTCCCCGCCGGATAACCTGATCCAAATTCCCCAACGGGAACCGGAAACCGACCCTTATTAGCTGGGCCCCTACGTTTCAAAATGGGCATCAAGGGTTTATCCCAATGGGGAAGTGACGCTGGGTTACATCCCACCACCTCCCAGGGAAAAGCAGGAATCAGGCTTTGGGAAGTTTGAGCAAGAGTGGCGGCAATTCTATGCCACTGATGACGATTGCTATCGGGCATACCTTGAGCATTGCGAAAGGCGTGGGATTAAGTCTTTAAGGCAAATTGGGCCAGACTCCACCGAGGTAGAAATACAGCGGGCGATCGCCTTGGGAATAAGAATCGAGCAATTGGAAGACCGGATCAGAACAGAGCCGGGGGATTGGATACTTGCCAGTGACCCTTTGCCGGATACCATCACCGCCACAGACTTGGAAGGAAGTTACCAGACCGACCGGATAGACCCTCGACAGCTTTGCCAGAAGCGCAGAAAAAGGAAAGGCATTAAGGGAATAACGAGCTATGGAGCTAGGATGGTGCGCTCAGCCTGCCACATACTCCAGCAATACTTTTCCAGGAATCGGCTGGGATTTCTGACCTTGACCTTGCCTGACCATCCCGATTATTTGTCCATTTGGGTTTGCCAATGGGCTGAGATTGTCCGTAAGTTCACCCAGGAGTTAAAGCGAGAATTGGAACGCCAGGGGGCCCCAAGCCATGTGATCGCAGTAACGGAGATTCAAACAGCCAGGTCTAAATTTGCAGGCTTTCCCATACCACACCTCCATGCGTGCTATGTTGCTTGGGATGGCAAAACTTATATTAAAGGGGCAAAAAATACCCTGGGGGGAAGGAAAAAGCAACACTACATTAGCCACGCTAAGATGCAAGCCATTTTCGCCAGAGTCCTTGCTAATGAAGTAGAAAGAATGGCTGGAGAAGTGATTAATCCTAACGAATTAAACCCAAGGGTTGAGGTCAAGGCTGTTAGGAAATCAGCCGAGGGATACCTTGGAAAGTACATGAGCAAAGGGGGAAAAGATGTTAGGCGATTCACTGAAGCAGATCCAAAACGCACTGACCTTCCTACCCATTGGTGGCATTGCTCAAAGGAATTAAGAAAGATAGTTTTAGGCTTGGTTACTGAGCTACCATCGACCCTTATTGAATTGATAGTTACTCAATCTGACGACTTGCAAGCAACAGGGATAGTACAGTATATGAGGACAATAACCAGAGTGGTTAATGACAAGGAAAGGATACTTGCTTGGGCTTTCAGGTTCGCTCCAGACTACAATCCCACTGACCAAAATCAGATAGCACTAGCCTTTGGTACTAGCTAAGACAAAATCTGTAACTCTGTTCTACCAACCCCAAACCAATGGGGAAAATTGCCATGCCTGACAGTCAGAATATCCCCATCTAAACTCAGTACACTAACCAATGCAATCTCATGTTAGGTAACTATTAACCAAAAATGTTAACTAATGCAGTACGCTAACAGGAACAGCCCAATGCTTTTGCCAGTAAAACTTCCATCTTACCGACCGGGGCGAAGCGAAGCGCCGCCGCCTTACCTTGTCTTTAGTCCCTATCTCTCACAAGCCACCAATGCAGAGAATTTGTGTTGCTAATCAGGGAAGTAATTGCTAAGATTAAATGACCGGGACAGGTTTGGAAGTCCTGAGACCGGTGCGAAGGCATATCCAACCATCTGGGGAAGGGGTTAAGACCTGCTAAGGCTAACCTTCCCGCCAAAGATGGGCCAAGGAAAAAGTCCAAGATTGTTAGGTAACAACTAACCGCCAATGAGTTCTGAGACGTGTTGCTGAAGGATTGTCCAGGGGATGCAAGCTAATCGCACCGTGCTACCAAGCCGTTGCTGTAGCAAGCGCCCCTTAATCCTTTTCTGAGCTATCCAATAATTCCTAATCTTGTAAACGCTGACCCGGCCATGGTCACACTGCACATAGAAGCGGCGATGAGTCTTAAGCCAGTCCTTCCAGCTTGGGCTTTCCAGGCTCAGGGGATATTTATGCCCAGCACCGTGCAAGTATCCGTCAATCACCGTCGGTTGAGGCTCCATACCTACATTGACCCTATCAAGCCAGTTTTAGCACCGTTGGGAGCGCAATAATCTATAGCAACTACCCTAGGGTACTGTCACGATAACGAGCGATGCTGTATGACCGCCACAGACCTACACTGACCCTATCAGAGCAAAGTTAGCATCGTTGGGCCCGCAATAATCTATAGCGACAACGTACGTCATCGCACGATGCTACACGACCACGTATGACCCTTTTAACATCGTGGCGATCGCAATAATCTACTGCGAACCTTATATAAGGTTC
>NZ_JADEWJ010000347.1:0-3383 GCF_015207725.1 Synechocystis sp. LEGE 06083 | reverse complement strand
TCCACCTGGCCACTGCTGTAATAGCCGTAATTGGGTTGATAGAGTACCCACTCCATAAACTCCGCAAAAGTGAGCCGTTGTTGGGGGCTTTGGCGGATGTGGTCAAGGAGAGCGGGGAGAATATTCTGGGCCATGGATGGTGGGGAACAGGGAAAAGTCAAGATGGCGGCGATCGGTCAACTGGTCATTTTCCTCCAGGGAGGTGCAGGAAGGGGCCAGACTGAAAGTGCAAGGGGGGGAATGCTTTAGGCCACTGACTAGGATTTTTGACGATTGTTCATTAATTGTTCACCAAAACGGTTCCCTTGGCGTCAAGCTGAAACGGAAAGGGCATACAATCCGCTAAACATTGCCATAATAATTGCCAACATTTATTGTTTAAAGTTGTCGAAAGTATGTGTCAGACTTGAAGTCAATGCTAGCTAAGATTTAAATCACCATGAACCGCCAGGGAACCTATCAAGGCAGTGACCAAGAAACGGAAATTCGTCGTCTGAAAGAGTTGATGCCGGCTTCAGGGCGGATGCTAGTCAAACTCCAAGCCCAACCGAAACAGTCCCGGGTGATCGATTGTGATTTTCCTAAGCCTTGGCAATTTGGCGATCGCCTGGTGAAAATTAATTTCAGTCTTTGGTGGGAGTTGACCATCCAGGAACGGGATTTGCTCATGCTGAGCGTGGTCTGTCGTTTGGTTAATATCCGCTGGTTCAAGCCGGATTTGTATCAGGGATTGACCGTGGCGGGGGCGATCGCCGTGGGGGTACAGCTTTGGCAGAGGGATGGCGTCGGTCTGGTGGTGGCCGGTGGTCTGACGGCTTTGGCGGCCCAGCAAATTTGGCGGGGTTACCAAAGTAATGAACGGGAAATCGAAGCTGATGCCCAAGCTCTCAAAGTGGCGGTACGTCGGGGCTATAACCAAAAAGAGGCCATCCAGGCCTTGTTAACGGCGATCGAAAACACCGCCCGGATCGAAAACCGCAGCACCCTCAGTTTTAACGAACTGTTGCGCTGTCAAAATTTGCGCCTCATGCTCAACAGCCAAACCAGCCCGGATCCATCCCTATCCCGCAACTTCTAACACAGGTTCAGCTTCCTTAATGGCCAGAATTTTTTTCATCACGTCTTCCACCGCCTTATCCGGGGTAGAAGCACCGGAGGTCACCCCCACTGTGATTTTGCCCGCCGGTAGCCAGGGTTCCAACAGTTCCAGATCCTTGCCCAGGGGTTTATGGTGAACCCGATTACCCGGCCCAATGCGATCGCCGCTGTCAATGTGTACAGAAGGAATACCATATTCCACTGCAATTTCTTGGAGATGGGTGGTGTTAGAAGAATTAAAACCACCGATAACCACCATTAGCGACAGGTCTTCCTTGACCAGATCAAACATGGCATCTTGCCGTTCCTGGGTGGCATCACAGATAGTATTAAAACTCATAAAATGATTATTTAACTCTGTCGGGCCATACTTTTGTAGCAGGGTTTTTTCAAACAATTTGCCAATCATTTCCGTTTCACTTTTCAGCATGGTGGTTTGGTTTGCTACCCCCAGGCGGACTAAATCCTCATCCGGATCAAAGCCAACGGAATGGGCATTGGCAAAATAATCCAAAAATTCCTGGCGATCGCCACCGTGGAGAATATAATCACAAACCTTTTGGGCTTCGGCCATATTTAAAACGATTAAATAGGTACCGGCAAAGGAACTGGTGGCAATGGTTTCTTCGTGGTTATATTTACCGTGGATGATCGAAGTGTGCTCTTTCTTTTTATGTTTCTCGACCGAATTCCAGACTTTGGAAACCCAAGGGCAAGTGGTATCCACAATGGTACAGCCCCGGTCGTTGAGGAGTTGCATTTCCTCCACACTGGCCCCAAAGGCCGGCAGAATCACCACATCCCCCTTGGCCACCCCACTAAAATCTTTTTCCCCGTTAACCACATCAATAAAGTTCACTTCCATTTCCCGCAGTCGTTGATTCACCGAAGGGTTATGGATAATTTCATTGGTGATCCAAAGGCGATCGCCAGGAAAATGCTGACGAGTTTCGTAGGCCATGGCCACGGCTCGCTCCACACCCCAGCAAAAACCAAAGGCCTCCGCCAACAGAATGGTGACATCCCCCCGCTCCAGGCGGTAATTGTTTTGACGAATTTCCTGGATTAGGTGGCTTTGATATTCCGTATTCATCACCCCCATCACCTCTTCCCCATGGCCAAATCCCTTGCGGTGGTAATTGTCGGAGTGGTGCAGAGACCGTTTAAAAGCTTTGGTATCCATAGAAAAACGAGAATGTCACCTGTATTATGTTGTTCCATTTTGACATCCTCTCCCCCCAACCGCTAGAAAAGCTCCAAGGACATTGCCATTCCTCAATTTTTAGGACAGGGGCAAAGCACCGTGGACCTGTTTGGTAGAATGGGCTAGCAATCTTGACTGAGCTTGGTTCCCAGGCGGTCTGTTCCAACCCGCAGACTGTCTCTCCAGGGCTCCGTTGGGGAACATTTTCGGGCTTGATGGGGTTAACAATCCTATGCCACGTTGACTATTTGTCCTATGAATTGGAAATTTTTCCCACACCCCCTCCTGGCCATGGCTGTCGGGGCTGCCCTAGCTCCCTTAACTCCCCTCGCTGCCAGCACTTTCACCGAAACGGCGATCGAGCAAACCGAAGTAATTGCAGTGGCCCGTCCCTACGGTGTAGAAACCACTAAGTATGACCTTTTGGTAATTGAGCAGATTCCCGGCAAAAATAAATGTTGGAATGTCACCCCCGGAGCACCGGCCATGGTGGATCCCCTGCTGTTAAATTTTGACTTCACTGGCCACTGTCGCCGCGCCACAGACAGCAACGGCTATTCCATCCGCATCGATGGCCAGGACTATGGCTTGGATTACCTACTGCGTCTTGTGCCCAGGGGCAATGAACTGGTGTTGGTGGCCACTTCCCGTAACGGCCGCGGCCCCGAACTTATTGTCGGTAGTACCAAAGGCATCGGCGCAGGCTTCATGCAGGTACAGCTTAATCCAGGCTGGCAGTTCACCAAACGTACCTACGAAGGTCAAATTTTAGGGCACTACTACATCAGTGGTACCCAGGCTGCCATCTTAGGGGGAACGGCCGTTAGCCCCGTAACTCCAGAGCCGATTACCCCAGAAAAACAAGAGCTTATTGCTCCGGAGCCAGTTCAGCCCCTGGAGGATAATCCCCCCACGGCCACAGGCGTAACGGAAGTAACAGAAACCGAAGCAGAAATTATCATTCAGCAGCAAGCCCCTGCTGACAACGAGTCCGGTATGGTGGTGGAAGAGGAGAGTGCTACCACTGAGACCGAAGAAAACTCCGTTGCCAAGGAACTGGAAACCGTTACCCCCAAACCAT
>NZ_JADEWJ010000033.1:0-20286 GCF_015207725.1 Synechocystis sp. LEGE 06083 | reverse complement strand
GGACTACATATTAGTCAAGATCCCAGCGCCATTCCCTTTGATTGCCCCTTTGACGATGAAGGCAGCCCCACCCAAAAACTTGCTTTGATTGAAGAAGGAAAAATTGCCCAGTTTTATACGGACCAGGAAACGGCGGAAAAATTAGGTACAACCACCACGGGGAATGGCTTTCGTCCCAGCTTAGGCAGTGCCCCCCAACCGGGTTTGGTCAATATGCTAATCACACCGGGAACCGCTAGCTTTGACCAGTTACTGAAAAAATTGGGCAATGGCTTAGTTGTCGATCAAATCCTTGGGGGCGGAGCGGATATTTCCGGTGATTTTTCCATCAACGTTGATTTGGGCTATCGAGTGCAGAATGGGGAAATTACCGGCAGGGTGAAGGACACCATGGTTTCTGGCAATGTTTATGAACTATTAAGTCAGGTTATCGCTTTGGGTTCAGACCGCCGTTGGCAGGGTTCCTGTGCTACTCCGTCAATTATTTTAGATGGGGTATCCATAACTGCCTAGCGCTATATTTGAGCATCGTAATTTTGGTTTGACTGCCATTGAAAAAAATCCGACCAGGAATTTCCCCAACGGTTACTTATTTAGGCTTTGATGGTACTGTAATTGAATGAATAATGTTACTCGCTACCAAAACGCTGCGCTTCAGTATTATCAAGATCTGACGGGATCTTCCCATCTCCACTATGGTTATTGGCAACCAGTTCCGGAGACAGAAGATGATTTAACTATGGCAAAACTTCGCCATGCCCAGGAGCAATATACTGACCATTTGCTTTCATTTTTACCGCAGAATATAGAAACCGTACTGGATGTGGGGTGTGGCAACGGGGACAATGCCAGTCAGCTAATTGGCAAAGGTTTACAAGTGGAAGGCATTGCTCCAGATCCTTTTCAGGAGTCCAATTTTTTACAAAAGACCGCAGGTAAAGCTCGCTTTAATAGCAACACTTTCCAAGGATTTATAGAAGATTTACAACGGATTAGTTCCGCTCCCAAATATGATTTGTTGCTTTTTAGTGAAAGTACCCAATATATGGCTTCAGATACCATTGCCAATGGGGCGAAATTCTTGGTGAAACCAGGAGGTTATGTGCTACTGGCTGACATGTTTCGTAAAAATGCGCAGTATCAGACAGGAATGTTTTCCAATTGTTTGATTAAAGATGAATTGCAGATGGTGATGGAAAAGGCTGGTTTTATTCTGCTCGACAGTGATGATATTTCTCAACAAATTGTACCAACGCTGGATCTTTGTGTGCAAAGTTTTCAGACCTTTGGAGTTTCAACTTTAACTTATTTGGCCAGTTTAGTTAGGATTGCAGTCCCCCCCCTGTATAAAATTTTCGACTACTTTTTAGGTAAACAAACCAAAGCCTTGGTGCAGGAAGGATTACAGGCTGGGAATATTTTTCGGGATCATTTATGCTATGAAATTCAACTTTGGCAAAAACTTGCTTAAATTTCTGGGGACGATCGCCATTGTGGTAACGGGGATTTACCCTGGGCAGGGGGAAAGTTAAGAATAATGACTAATTTGTCTTGCTGGCCAAAGCCTAGGCGTATAAGTAAAGTAAAGCCCCTTCACCGCCGGAGAGAACAACTATGTCCGCCGAATTTTTTGACTGCCTACAACATAAATGCGCCTATGTGGCGATCGGAGAATTTAAACCCGGTCGGTTTGCGGAGGCCCAACGGTTGTATGAAAAGGCTATTTCCACCTATAAAAGCGGCTTTAAGGGTGCCTTCCTACTGAGAAAACCCAATTCCGATGAAGGCATTGCTGTGATCCTCTGGAATACCATCGAAGACATGGAAGCGAATCAAACGGAAGTCCACCGCAAAATTTTGGATGAAATGGGCCCTTTATTCAATATTCCTCCGGTTACCAATATTTACGAAGTTTGTAGTGAGGTGGAAGCCTACGGTAAGGTGCTCTGCTAACCATGTACAACATTAGTTTTACCCCCGATCGCCCGTTGACCTACCATCTGGAAGATGATCAAAGTTTGGCTCGACTTTCCCTCGTGCCGGGGCGGGGCGGTCTGGTTACCAATTGGACCATTCAAGGTCAACCCGTCCTATATTTTGACGAAGAGCGGTTTCAAGATCCATCCCTGTCGGTGCGGGGGGGAATCCCGATTTTATTTCCCATTTGCGGCAATCTGCCCCATGATCAGTTCAACTACGACGGCAAAAGTTATCGCCTCAGACAACATGGTTTTGCGCGGGATCTACCCTGGGAAGTAATCGGCCAGCAAACCCAAGAAAGCGCCCAGTTGGATTTACGGTTGAGCTACAATGATGCCACCCTCGAGGCTTTTCCCTTTGAATTTGAACTAGTTTTTAGCTATCAACTCCAGGGCCATAATCTCCGCATTGAACAACGTATTGCCAACCTAGGCGATCAGCGGATGCCCTTTTCCCTCGGATTGCATCCCTACTTTTTTTGCCGAGAGAAGCTGGGAGTTACGTTGGCAATTCCCGCTGATGATTACCTAGACCAAAAAACTGGCGATCGCCATGACTATGATGGACAACTGGACCTCACTGCCCCGGAATTGGATTTAGCCTTTACCCAAATCTCCCAGCCAAGGGCCAATTTTGTCGACCCAGACCGGAATGTAAAGATAGAAGTTAGCTTCAGTGAACTGTACCAAACCCTGGTGTTTTGGACTGTGGCGGGAAAAGATTATCTTTGCCTGGAACCCTGGAGTGCCCCCCGCAATGCCCTCAATAGCGGCGAGCAATTGGCCTGGGTGGAACCCTATTCTTCCCGTTCTGCCTGGGTGAATTTTCAGGTGTCAATGGAATAATTTTCCTACCCTTTTCCCTTGAGTTAAGAGCCTATTGGCAGTTTCAAATTAAGGAATGGGGGCGTGAAAACCCCCAAAACCATCCCTTGAACTATGGCTATGGTTCAATTAACTCTATTCAGAGCATGAAGATCTAAAAATTTCCCTGGAGAGCCTCGTTGCACCGTTCACAAATGCTGGGGTCATCGCTAAAACTACCCACCTGAGTGGAATAATTCCAGCAACGTTCACATTTATGGCCATCTGCATTGGTAATGCCTAGGGTCAACACATCTGTTGAAGTCTTGAATTGCAAGGTATTAATTCCAGCAGTATCCTCCAACAATTCCACTTGGGAAGCCAACAACAAATAACGCAGAGTATCCACCTGATTGGATTCTTCTCGGTTATAACGTTGTAGTAATTGGGACCAATGGTCGTCGTTAGTGTGGATTAAGACCTTAGCTTCCAAAGATGCACCGATCGCCTTAGCGGTACGGGCTGATTCCATCACCTTATTAACTTCTGTACGTAGTTGCCGTAGCTTAACCCAGGTTTGGGCTAATTCTGGCTGCACCCAATGGGAATCCATCATCACCCAACCGGCTTGGAACACCGATTCCGCTGGTTTTTCATAGGGCAAAAATTGCCAAATATCTTCCGCTAAATGACACAACACCGGGGCGATGGCCTTGACCAAATTTTCCAGCGCCAACTGGAGTACGGTTTGGCAACTGCGGCGGCGGGGAGCATTGGGGGCAGAAATATACAAACGGTCTTTAGCAATGTCTAAGTAAAAGTTGGATAAATCCACCACACAAAAGTTTTGCACCGTTTGGAAAAACTTAAAGAATTGGAAACTTTCATAGGCTTCCGTTACTTCCGTAAATACTTCCGTCATGCGGTGCAACATATAGCGGTCTAATTCTGGCAAATCTTCATAGGCCACTGCATCAGTTTGGGGATTGAAATCATGCAAATTACCAAGCAAAAATCGGGACGTATTGCGGATTTTGTTGCGCACATCCACCAACTGCTTCAGAATGCCTTGACCAATGGGCACATCATTGGCATAGTCCACCGACGCCACCCAAAGCCGTAAAACGTCTGCCCCGTAGGCGGGTTCCTGTTTTTGATTTTTACCGCCATTGATGATTTGGTAAGGATCTACCACATTACCCAAGGACTTACTCATTTTATGCCCCTTTTCATCGAGGACAAAACCATGGGTTAACACCGTTTTATAGGGGGCAATACCATTCACCGCCACACTGGTGAGCAAGCTGGACTGAAACCAGCCTCGATGCTGGTCGGAACCTTCCAAGTACAGATCTACCGGGTATTTTAGCTCTGACCGATTGTCCGCCACCGCTGCCCATGAAGAACCAGAATCAAACCACACGTCCATGGTGTCTTCCCCTTTGCGGTAGGTACGGCCATTGTTATGATATTTTTCCGGTAGCAGTTCCTCTACGGTCAATTCCCACCAGGCATCGGACCCTTTTTGGGCAATAATCCGTTGCACATGGTTAATGGTTTCCTCTGTTAACAAAGGCTCATTGGTTTCATCGTCGTAAAATACCGGAATGGGCACTCCCCAAGCCCGCTGGCGAGAAATACACCAATCACTGCGATCGCCAACCATGGGGGTAATGCGATTTTCTCCTTGGGCAGGAATCCAGGTAACTTCTTTGATGGCTTTTAGGGCTTGATCTCGAAAACCTTCCACCGAGGCAAACCACTGTTCCGTGGCTCGGAAAATAGTCGGTTTTTTGGTGCGCCAATCGTAGGGATATTTATGCTCATAGGCCTCTTCCTTCAGCAAAGCTTTCTTGTCTTGGAGGGCATTAATAATCGCTTCATTGGCATCTTTAAGCACATTTAAACCAGCAAACTGCCCCGCTTCCGCCGTTAAATTGCCGGCCCCATCCACTGGGGACAAAATTGGTAAGCTGTACCGTTGCCCCACAATGTAATCTTCCTGACCATGGCCTGGGGCGGTGTGGACTAATCCCGTACCCGATTCCGTGGTGACATAATCCCCACCAATGACAATGGGGCTAACCCGGTCATATAGGGGATGGCGATACTGGGTATTTTCCAGGGCTTCCCCTTTGAGGGTGGCTTTAACGGTTAACTGCACCCCAAAGGTTTCACTTAATTTTTCCACCAAATCCAATGCCACAATTAGGTAACTGTTCTGGAAAATATGGGATTCCGTTTGCACCACTGCGTAGGTTAAATCTGGGTTCAATGCCACGGCTAAGTTACCAGGTAGAGTCCAGGGAGTGGTAGTCCAGATAGCCACCGCTAAATCATCAATGTAGGGCGCTAGAATTTCCGTAGCCTTTTCTCCCGCCTCGGTGATGGGAAAACCAACATAAATGCTGCGGGAGGTGTGACCTTCGGGGTATTCCAACTCCGCTTCCGCCAAAGCCGTGCGGGAACTGGGACTCCAATGGACGGGTTTTAGGCCTCGATAGATGTAACCCTTGAGGGCTATGGCCCCAAATACGCCAATCTGAGCCGCTTCATATTCCGGGGTCAGAGTTAAATAGGGTTTTTGCCAATCCCCCCAAATGCCGTAACGCTGGAAACCCACGGCCTGTTCCTGCTGGGCTTTGAGGGCAAAATCCCTGGCTTTGTGGCGCAGGGTGAGAGGGGTTAACTCCGCCCGTTCACTGCTTTTTAGGCTTTGCAGAACTTTGAGTTCAATCGGTAAACCGTGGCAGTCCCAACCGGGAACGTAATGGACCTTGTGTCCCTGTAGTAGTTTATATTTATTAATAATATCCTTGAGGACTTTATTGAGGGCATGGCCCATGTGGAGAGCGCCGTTGGCGTAGGGCGGCCCGTCGTGGAGCACAAACAAGTCTTTGGGGTTATGGTCTGCTAGGTCGGCGTAAATTCCTTTTTCCTGCCAATATTGCTGAATTTCCGGCTCTCTTTTGCTGGCATTGGCCCGCATGTCAAAGCGGGTTTGGGGCAAGTTAACGGTGTCTTTATAACTTTTGGCTTCAGTCACAGTGGCTTTAGGGCAGAATTGTGCATAGGAATACTTGCTGATTTTACCCCGTTTTCCTAACCCATCCACCGCTGTTTTACTCCCCCTTCGGCGATCGCCATAGGCTGGTCTTTGCTTGATCTCCCCTGGCGGGCCAGTATAATTCCAAGGGATGATCGTCTATCAACCTGCTCATTTTTCTGGAACAACCGGCCATGAATGAACCAAAACAGACCGAAACCGTCCAGGTGGTGGAAAAAGTTAGTGCTATTCTTTCCCCCTATTTCATTGTCATTGTGGGTTTGTTTTTGGCTGATAGTAATTTTTTGATTGGCATTGCCCTGGTATTTGTGGGGGTGTTTTCCCTGCTCAAGCTGTCTTGGCAGGATGTGCAAACGGGGGTGGAAAAAGTTAAGGGCTTCTTTGCCGAAAAGCCATAGGTCTGGTTAGGGGAAATCAGACCTGAGCAACAGGCACTAAAAAGGCAAATCTTCTTCTTCCTCCGGGGCGATTGCCGGTCGGTTGAGCACGGAGGGTTGGTTCGTTTGAAGATGCCCGTTGTGCTCCATGGGAGGCTGGGCTGGTGCTGTTGGCACATCATTGCCATTATCGCCCCCCGGTTGGGGAGTAGCATCGGACGCCACAATTTCCCCGTCAAAATTTTTGGCAAACTGCTCGATCGCCCTACGGGTGGCAGTTTCACTAATATTTTCTGGAGGAAGGGCTTCGGTGACTGGTTCCGGTGACGGTGTTGGTCTGGGCTGACTATGGGATTCCCGTCGGGGAGAAGGCTTAATTTCCGAGGTGGCCGTTCCAGAGGCGATCGGTGGGGATGCAGGGGGAGTAGAAGCTACGGTTTTTATCGGAGGATGACTCGGTTCCGGGGTAAAAGCTGGTGGTTTAGTATGGCTAGGGGGCGGAGGAGTACTAACGGAAGACTGCTCTGGATTCGATGATTTACCCACTACCAAATTAACTTTCACCGATTGGCCACAGGCCTGCCCCAGGGCCGCTTCCAGTTCATCTTTTTTGCCAGCCGCAATTTTCAGCAATTGTTGGGTGGTGACACTCACAGTGGCATTGTTGCCCACTAAGCCAACTAAAGCACCAAAGGATTTAAATAAGGACTGACTAAGGGCGCCTAGGTTGTTTAAGGTTTCTGCCCACAGTTGAGCTAAGTCGCCATGGTAGTTGGTTGGCTTCGAGCTGGAGTCATCTACGACTTCCTCCTGTTCCACAGCAACGGTTTCAGGAATGGGGGGCGGCGGGGTAATGGGGGAATCCACCACCGTCAGACGGTTATGCTGGCCACTGGGAAAGGCGACCACATTACTGGGTTTTGCCTGGGTTGTCCGTTGGACCCCAGATGCTTTGGCTGAAGATTGCTGAGTTGCAACGGTTGCTACTGCACAGGCTGATGGTAACAAGCCCAACAGGGTCACCTCCAACCAGAGTCGGGGTTGGGTGGTATTGCGAATTTGGATTTCACTCTCCTTCAGTTTTTGTTGTCCTTGTAAAATTACCCCCCTCTCCCACTGGGGAGCCAGACCGCAGAGTGCTTGCCAAGTTTCCGCTGTCACCGCCACCAAATCCGACCGTTGGGGCGCAGTTTGGGCAATAAGTAAGTTTAAGTAAAAGCTTGCTAGGTTTTGTAATACCACCAGGGGGTCCCGTCCCCGGTTTAAAATTTGCCGACAGGTGCCCAATAGTGTTTCTGCATCGTCACTGGCGATCGCCTCTAGGAGGGTCAACAAATCCTGCTCCGGCACTGCCCCTACCAGATCCCAAACCTTATCAGGGGTAATTAGATCGGGGAGTAAACTTAGTTGATCGAGCAAACTTTCCGCATCCCGCAAACCACCATTGGCAATTTGGGCCACTAGGGTCAACGCCGGGTCGTCAATATGAATCTGTTCTTGCTGGGCAATGTAGCGCAGGTGGTTAACCATTGCTTCTAGAGGAATGCGGCGATAATCAAATCTTTGACAGCGGGAAATGATGGTGGGTAGCACCCGCTGGGGATCGGTGGTGGCCAAAACAAAAACAACCCGTTCCGGCGGCTCCTCCAAGGTTTTTAGTAGAGCATTAAATGCGGCCGTACTAAGCATATGACATTCATCGATCACATATACTTTATACCGACATTGTACTGGAGAAAATTGGGCCCGTTCAATAATTTCTCGAATATTATCTACCCCTGTATTACTAGCCGCATCAATTTCGATGACATCTAAAGCGGAACCGTTGGTAATGGCCCGACAGGTGGCACATTGACCGCAGGGGGTGGCCGTGGGCTGATCGCCCGCAATGCAGTTTAGGGACTTGGCTAAAATTCTCGCCGAAGAGGTTTTGCCCGTTCCCCTGGGGCCGGTGAACAGGTAAGCAGGAACAATGCGCTCCTGGGCAATGGCATTGCTCAACGTAGCGGCGATCGCCGTTTGGCCCACTAAGTCCGCAAAGGTCTGAGGGCGATATTTATGGTGCAGAGGTTCGTAGGCCATGGCGGGGTAACCGGGCGATCGACAAACAGGGGGATTCTCAGCCTAACTCCAAAAGGCAAAAAAAAGAGGTCAAGTTAACAGCCTGTGACTGGGGCGGCAGAGACAAGGGGCAAGAAGCTTAGAATGGGGGGGTCAGTGCCGATTTATTTGTAAGGCTGGAGTGCAATGCCGATGGCAGCCCCTATTATTTTCCACCTCGCCATCCCCGTTAATGATATTCCGAAAACTAAGGAATTTTACTGCGATCGCCTGGGGGCCAAGGCCGGTAGGGAAACCGATAAGGCGGTAATTCTGGATTTCTATGGCCATCAAGTGGTGGCCCACGTTACCCTGGAACCGTTAGTAAAACAACAGAGCATCTATCCCCGGCATTTTGGTTTAGTGTTCACTGCTGAAGCGGATTGGTTTGCCCTCTGTGAAAGAGTGGAAGCCCAGGGCATTGCCTATCATTTACCGCCCAAGCTCCGTTTTGGGGGCGAATTGACAGAACATCGTACTTTTTTTCTGGCTGACCCCTTCCATAATTACCTGGAATTTAAATGGTACCGTCACCGGGAAGCAATTTTTGGGGTGAAGGAATTTGTAGCCATTGGCGATCGCTAGTCAGATATATTTATCACTTAAGATTATGGGCTAAGAACTACTCATTTCGATGGCAAAAAGTAGTTGCATCAAGAAAATTCCAGGAGCTGAATAGTTATGGTATTCATACAACAAAAAACACTTTATGAGCAGGACTTCAGCCTGTGGATAAAGGAAACAGCCAAGCTCTTAAAATGCCAGGATTTTTCTCAAGTTGATTGGGATAATTTGATTGAGGAAATAGAAACTTTGGGCAGAAATGAACGTCACGCTGTTGATAGTTTATTATCCCGTTTGCTAGAGCATTTATTGAAACGTTGTTTTGTCGATTGTCCAGAGTGTTTTCGGGGGTGGGAAATTGAAATTCGCAATTTTCGTCAGGAAATTAAAAAACGATTGAAAAGCTCTCCCAGTCTGAAGGGGTTTGTGCTGGAAATTTTCCCTGAGTCTTACCAAGATGCTTTAGCCGCAATGAGAGAAGATTATCCCAACACATTTTTCCCAGATATGTCTCCTTTTCCTGGGGAACTAGAAAGTTTGTTAAACGATAAATTTTGGCTAGATTTTTCCAATAAAAACTGATCAATATTCAAAATTATTCAACTCGGCCATAATAGGCAATCTTTTGGCGATCGGGATGTTGTTGATTATATTGCCAGGCCCAGAGTTGATCCCCCAGGGAAAAATGCCACCATTCCCCTGGATGGCGTAGAAATCCCGCACTTTCCATCATGGTGTTCAATAGCTCCCGCCGCTGCTGGTAGAGTTTAAACTCTTCCCTTTGGGGGTCACTCTCTGCCTGGGCTGTTTGATAATAATTGGGTTGAGAACGGGCTGACAGTTCATCAATTTCTCCTCCCATGTCTACAGGTTGTCCCGATCCATCCAGTAGCGTTATGTCCAAAGCCGCCCCGGTGCTGTGGGGAGGAGGAGTGAGGGGATTGGAACTGGGCACAGCCCAAATTTGGTAGACCTGCTGATAAATATTTTCCCTTTGCTCGGTGGTTAGTGATTGGCCCTGTAAACCATCCCTAGCCACAATTTCGGCAAAAGTGTGATCCACCATAAACTGTTGCACGGCGATCGGGCGGTAGGCATCGAAGACCAAAATCTCCCAGGTCGGTTCAATGTCAGCTAAGGTCAAACGAGCCTGGCCTAATCTTTTTAACACTCCGGTACGTAATACATAGGGCGATCGCCCTTGATAATCCGCTCCTAATATTTCGTAGGGGTGGGGTTTAAGCAACTTAACACCCTCAAGATTGATGGGGGCGAGGGGTTCACCACAATCCTGGATGGGGACGGCAAGATAGGGCTTCATAGGCGGAAAAAATCAAGGAGACCAGTCTGCAAAGTCTGAAGTTGTTGCTTAAATCTATTTAAATTTACCAAAAACCATTTAAATAGCCTTACCTGCTCCGGCGGAATAACTAGGAGATTGCTTGCCCGATTAGTGAAAAGTGAAGATGTAATCCTATTTTCCACGGCAAAAATAATAAATCCCCCAAAATTTGGAGGATTTTCAAAACTTCAACTGAATGAAAGTTTATTCAGCAGTGGCAGGATATACGCTCACTTTGCGACGGCTTCTGGTTTTGTGCTCAAACTTAACCACACCGTCAATTAAAGAATAAAGGGTGTCATCACTGCCCCGACCAACGTTGTTGCCTGGGTGAACTTGGGTGCCCCGTTGACGAACAATGATGCTGCCGGCGGTGACGGTTTGACCACCGTAGCGTTTGACTCCCAAGCGTTGGGCATTAGAATCCCGACCGTTCCGGGTACTCCCCGTTCCTTTCTTATGTGCCATGGTTATTAATGATCCTGATTAGGTTGGATTAGTGGGGTAGTTATGGGCTTTTTTGTTAGCCCAATCTACAATTTAGCCAAATTTGGGCGGCTTTAGCTGGTCAGTCTTAACCTGCCACCACTGGGGTTTTAGCATCCACTTCGGGGGCCTCGGCGATCGCCTTACCGTTGAGGGAAATAGACTTGATCAACAGGCGGGTTAACTCTTGACGGTGACCCCGTTTTTTGCGGGTTTTCTTTTTGGGTTGCATTTTATAAACAATGACCTTGCGACCCCGACGGTGGGAGAGAATTTCCCCTTCCACAGTGGCCCCAGCGACGTAGGGCTGGCCGATAGTGACATTGTCGCCGTCTTTGACCAGTAACACTTTGTCGACAACATAGCTGTCTTCTGGTGCGCCGTCGAGGTGATTGATCTCGTAAAAACGGCCGGGCTCGACCCGAACTTGGGTGCCCCCAATTTCAATAATGGCGTAACTCATAATTTATTTGCGTAGATTGCCGTACAGGTATGCCGCCGTTAAGTTCTCCGATTTATTCCAACGAATTTCAGGAAAAACCCCTCAGCTTTGGCATTTTTTGCTGATGATTGTCGTAACCTGATCCGAGCGGGATAGTTGACAAGCGATCTTCTATTGTCTGAGTTGGTAGCTACTTTGTCAAATTGGTGCCCCCTTGTTCCTGCTGGACTGTAATTTGTTGCATTACTAACTCCGCCATGGCGATCGCCGCTCCGGATCTTCCCCGTACCTGTTGTAATTGGTGGCGTATGCGGGCTAACTGTTCAGGATGGTCCAACCAGGGGGTTAATTGACTAGCCACCCCAGCCGGAGTTAAATCCCCCAACAATTCCGGGACAATTTCCCGACCAGCCCAGAGATTGGGCCAGGCGAAAAGACGTTTTTTCTTGGCAATGAGGTAATTAATCAGGCGAGTGGATTGGGGACCCACCCAGGGAATGCGGGCAATTAACCCCGGCAAGCCGTCTAAATGTTTGAGGGCTTCTGTGTGTTGGGTGGGTAATAAAATCACCATGGGAATGCCTAAAGCTCCCAATTGAGCGGTGTTGGCTCCCACCGTGGTTAAGGCGAAGGTTAATGTTTTTAATGTTGTCAGGGCGGGGAATTGGCGACAAATATCAATTTTTAACCCCGTTGTTGTCAACAGATAAGGTTCTTGCCCCTCTTTTTCTACCACTTCCACTTCAATGTTGCCCATGGAACTAACCAAGGGATTGGTTTTAACCTGTCCGTAGTTCTGCAATTGGGCCAAATCCACCGTGGGCGCTAAAAAGAGCACAAATTGACATTGGGGATGGGTTTTCTTTAACTCCACGGCGATCGCCACTTCCAGGGGAACCCCTTGGCTGAGTTTAGTAGCTTTGGAACCGGGCAGTAGACCAATTAACGGTTTGGCCGATGGATCTACTGGGGAATCAGTGGCATCCACATCCACCATCAAATCCCCCACCACGGCGGCTTTTGCTTGATAAGCCTGGGGTAAAGCTTGGCGCACCTGCTCATTCATCACCCCAAAGGCATCAATCCAGCGTGGCCAGCGGGCATCCCACTCGGCATAGACCACGGAACGATAGCCTAAACGTTTGGCGATCGCCAGGGCAAAGAATTGGTCCCCTCCCAAAAAAAGAACCACCCCTTGAGCATGCCAGGACCATGACTCCGCCGTTTTACCCCAGAGCAAGAAATTCCAAAAATGTTCACTGTCCTGTACCCGATCCACTTCCGCATAGCTACGCACCACTTCCGCTTCCTTACCCATGGCATGGGGACAGGGGGAAAGCATCACCGATATTCTCAGGCGATCGCCAGCCGGCAATTGACGTAAAGCATGGACAACGGGACGGACCCAGGTAGTCACTTCCCCTGGGCCATTGGACAGGATTAAAACGTCAACGGGATTCGTCAATACGGGCAAAGTTTGCAAAACAGTGACGACCTAGGAACCCAATTTGCTAATAATTCTTTGGACAATTTCCACCCCGGTGAAAGCTTGCCAACCAAATAAACCAATCAATGTGACGTTCAGGGTGATGTGGGTTAAGCGGGCTGTTTCATTACCCTTTTGCATCCAAGGTACCAACGCCGCCGCCGTAGCGATTAAAGCGACCATAGCTAGACCAACGAGTAAGTGGGGGCCGACAAACAGTTTGCCATTGTTGATATAGGTAACAGCCATGCCGCCAATGGTGCCCAACACCATCAGAGAAAGTAGGAGGGAGCCAAGGATAAAGTGCTTACCCTTAACATCTTTTTGGATCAACTCCTTCCGCTTTTCCGGTTCCGCGGAGCGAATTTGTCGGGACTGGAAGCCCAGCCACATGGCATACACCGAAGTAAAGAACAGCGCCCACATCATAATGGGATGGCCAAATTGGCCATAAATTTTGACCGGTTCAGGAATCTCAAGGGCCAGTAGAGGAAACATCATTTTAATCAAGTTGATGATTGGTCGTAGTTAATTTAGCTTGGGAAAAGCTGAGCTACGGTTGCTTAAAGAAATTTAACACAGCCCATGGTGACGGCGGTTCTTACCTGGGTTGGAACTTGGCCGAGGCTCAACTCAATTCTAGAGATGCTAGTTCCAATTGTTTACCATCCAGTACTGTTTGGCTAATCTGGTCGCATTGGGGACAGCGGTAAATCCAATCCTCCGGCTGGAAATTTTGTTGGCACCATTGGCAATGGCAGGTAACGGGAATTTCTTCAATTTCCAATCTAGCTTCAGCGGCTATGGTGTTTTGCCGCACCACTTCAAACGCAAACCGCAGGGCATCGGCCACCACCCCAGACTGCTGTCCCACTCGTAGGGTTAAACGGTGAATTTTGCTAGCTCCATGGCCCTCCGCCTGGGCAATGGCGATCGCCAAAGTTTGTTCCATCAGACTAACTTCATGCATAAACTTGACTCCAACTAATTCTTTTTAAAAACATTTTTATTTAATAAGTTTAAATGTTCACAAAAGATCAAAAAATTTAAATTTAGCTCGACTCATAAAGTCAAGGAAAACCATAGCAATCAATGATAAAGTGTCGAAATGTTTGACAACGTTTGTAAATATCTCGCAGAGACCTTTTCCTCAGACTATGCCATGTGGTTGCTGGGTAAACCTGTGGCCCTCACCACCTTAAGCCCCAAGGAACTTTCCTTGGAACCAATTCGGGCGGACGCGCTAATTTTGGAGCAGTCGGAGGATTTGGTCTTGCACCTGGAATTTCAGACTGAGCCGGATGAAACTATGGGGTTTCGGATGCTGGACTATCGGGTTCGGGTCCATCGAAGGTTTCCAAACAAAGCCATGCATCAAGTGGTCATTTATCTGAAAAAAACCAGTTCTGCTTTGGTTTATCAGGACATCTTTCAATTGGGAGAAACCACCCATCGCTATCGTGTCATCCGTTTGTGGGAAGAATCACCGGAGCCATTTTTGACCAGTCCTGGACTCCTGCCCCTCGCGGTTTTGACTCAAACCCAGAATGCTACGGAACGATTGCGGGAGGTTGCCCTTACCCTGGATACAATTGAAGATAAAAGCACGAAAGCCAACTTGACCACCGCCGCCGCTATCTTTGGGGGATTAAGGGTTAAGTCAGAATTAATCAAGACCATCCTAAGGAGCGAAATTATGAAAGAATCGGCCGTTTATCAGGAAATTTTGCAGGAAGGAGAACAACGGGGTTTGCTCAAGGGCAAACTAGAAGGAAAGTTGGAAGGCAAACTAGAAGGCAAGCTAGAGGTTGCCCAAAATTTAATCAACAAAGGACTATCAATACCGGAGGTAATCAGTCTGACTGGATTAAGTGCCGATACCCTTAAGAATTTAGCCTCCTCCCCTGATTTATAGGGATTTTTTGGCCCTCCAATGGCGATCAGCTAGGTTAAAAGTTTAATTACCCATCAACACGGCACCGGAACCACTGCCCTGGAACATAATCCAAGACATCAGAAAATTACTCACAAAAATTGCTAACAGAGAAGTTACCACTGCAGCGGTGGTGGATTCTCCCACTCCTTTAGCTCCGCCCCTGGTGGTTAAACCCCAGTTACAACCGATAATGGCGATTAAAACGCCAAACACAATGCCCTTGATGGGGCCACAAAATATATCCCAAGGAGTGACAAAGGTCTGTATTGACTCAAAAAATACCTGGTTGGCAATGCCGTAAACGTTGCTGGAAATTAACGCTCCTCCCATCATGCCGGTGACCAATGCCAGCACACTAAGGGTGGGTACCATAATGCAACAGGCCAGGAGCCGGGGAATAACTAAATACTCCACTGGGTTGGTGTTGAGCATGTAAAGGGCATCAATTTGTTCCGTCACGCGCATGGTGCCAATTTCGGCCGCAAAGGCTGAGCCGACTCGTCCTGCCACCACCACCGCTGTCATAATCGGGCATAGCTCTCGCCCTAGGGCTAGCATTAAAATTCCTCCCACCGCACTACCTGCCCCAAAAGCCAGGAATTCCCGGGCCACCTGAATGGTGAAAATCATACCAATGACGGCGGCGGTGATCAGAGTAATGGGCAGAGAAGCGGGCCCCACAAACATTAACTGTTGACTGGTGTTGCGTCCGTCAATTCTGCCGGTAAAAAGCTGAAAGGTAGTATTGCCCAACAATAAAATCGCCTGTCCCGATCGCCGGAGCCAGGAGCTTAATTCTGCCAGAATAGGTGATTGGGTCATCGTCAGGGATCACAAAAAAGGGACTGACACTGTCTCTGCCCTTGGGGGTTAATACATAGGCGCATTGTAGCCCCTTGACAAACAGGCCACCAAAGTTACCACAATGATTTGTCAGTTAATGCCGTTGCTCGATGTTGCCAAGAGAAGCTTTGTTGAAGGGAGCCCCAGACCGGGAGGCGATCGCCAGGGTAATTGACCAGGCGGAACAGGCCTTGCGTACCTGGGAAGTGGTGGTGACGGATTTTTGTGCGCCGCCCCTGATTGCGGAAATTCAAGCTCGTTTTGGCACCCTAACGGAATTACATTTTTTACCCTGGGGGGGTTATCCCCAAGCCGAACGGCAGAGGTTAGCCATTGCTAGGGCGGAAATACCGCTGGAAACGGAGCAAATTCCCCTGACGGCCCTGGATGTAGCTGGTAATTTTCTTTTTGATCCTGCCAGTCATCGGGACTTTTTAGGGGCCCTATTGGGTACAGGGTTAGTGCGGGAAAAGGTGGGGGACATTATTTTGTTGGGAGAACGGGGAGCCCAGGCGATCGTGGTGCCGGAGGTGGCGGAATTTGTCAGTCTCCATTTAAACCAGGTGCGTACTGTCCCCGTTAAAGCCAAAGCTATTACCCTGGAAGAGTTAAAAATTCGCCCGCCCAAAACTAAAGAAATGACCACCGTGGAAGCGTCCCTGCGCTTGGACGCCATTGCTTCAGCAGGGTTTGGTTTGTCCCGCAGTAAAATGGCCGATGCAGTCAACCAGGGCAATGTGCAGGTTAATTGGAAGCCCATTACCCAGTCTAGCTACGCCCTCAAAGCAGGGGATTTAGTTACCTATCGGGGTAAAGGTAGATTAGAAATAGGCGAAATTACAGTCACCAAAAAGGAACGTTATCGTATCCAATTAACCCGATATATTTGATTTTTTCCCACAAATACTTGTTGGGATGCCATGGTCGGTAGGCGGGGCGTCAAAGTTTATACCACCGTTGTTGGAGGCAAAAGGCCATGCTGCTCTTTGGCTGTGATCGAAGTTTTTCCCAAAAACCATGGATTTAATCCTTTGTCACCAAACGGCAGACTTTGATGTGTTGGGAGCGGCGGTGGGGCTAGCTAAACTCCATCCTGGCAGTCGTATTGTGCTTACTGGGGGTTCCCATCCCACGGTGCGGCAATTTTTAGCGCTCCATCGTAATGAATTTCCCCTGATTGAACTCCGTAGCGTTAACTCCGATAAAATTCGTTCCCTCTACATTGTCGATAATCAACAAGGCGATCGCCTGGGCAAAGCGGCGGATTGGTTAACATTACCCCATGTGCAACAGATTGCCATCTACGATCATCACCTCAACAGTCCCAGGGATATTGAGGCGAATATTTTGGAACTGGAAGCGGTGGGAGCCAGTACCACTTTAATTGTG
Source organism: Synechocystis sp. LEGE 06083 (assembly GCF_015207725.1). Lineage (NCBI taxonomy): Bacteria > Bacillati > Cyanobacteriota > Cyanophyceae > Synechococcales > Merismopediaceae > Synechocystis > Synechocystis sp. LEGE 06083. The sequence goes on along the minus strand of NZ_JADEWJ010000033.1, from coordinate 3,471 downwards.
GAGAAATTACAAAGAACGGACATCAGCCTTTCCATGGTGGAAGCATCCGTGATGGCCCTGGGCATCCATGTGGACACGGGCAGTTTAACCTTTACCCAAACCACAGTGCGGGACGTGAAAGCCCTGGCTTGGTTGATGGAACAGGGAGCCAATTTACGTTTGATTGGGGAGTACGCTGACCCTGGATTTCCCCCTCCCCTACAATTTTTATTTGCAGAAGCCATGCACAATCTCCGCAAAGAAATGGTACGGGGCTATTGGCTTGGTTCGGTTTTATTAACCACAGAAAGCTTTGTGCCAGGGTTATCCCATCTCACGGAAAGGTTATTATCCCTGACGGAATGTGACGCCCTACTGCTGGGTCATGTTTACGACAAAGGCAAAGATAAAACGAAAAGCAGTGGAGAGCAAGAAAAAACCGGAGCGAGTAATAACAACCAACGCTTTTCCTTCATTGGCCGCACCCGTATTCCTGATACCGATTTAACCCAACTGCTGGAACCCTATGGTGGTGGTGGCCATGCCCAGGCGGCGGCGGTGAATTTGCGGGATATCGAACCCACGGAGGTCATGGCGGATATTTATCAAGGTTTGCAAAGACAAATTCCCAAACCCTTATTGGCTAGGGATTTTATGTCTTCCCCGGTGCGGACTATCCGACCCCACACCACTATTGAGCAGGCCCAAAGGATTTTGTTTCGCTATGGCCATTCCGGTTTGACAGTGGTTAACCAGGAGGAAAAATTGGTGGGCATCATTTCCCGGCGGGATTTAGATTTAGCTCTGCACCACGGCTTCAGCCATGCCCCAGTGAAAGGTTATATGACCCGTAACGTTAAAACCATCGATCCTGACACTCCTCTGCCTCGCATTGAAGCCATTATGGTGGCCGACGATGTGGGGCGCTTACCGGTCATGGCGGGGGATACCCTGGTGGGCATTGTTACCCGCACCGATGTGCTGCGGCAATTATTGCAGGATAAACAGGAGCAATCGGAACGGTTTGGCGATCGCCTGGCTACTTCCCTTCCAAAGTTTGGTCAGGGCAACTTACTAGAACTTTTAAAAACCCAATTACCGGCGGCCACTTGGCAATTGTTAACCACGGCGGCCTGCCACGCCCAAGCCAGGGGTTGGCATTTATATCTAGTAGGGGGAGCAGTGCGGGATCTATGGCTCCGCCATTCCCAGGGGGCAAAAAAACACCAAAATATTACCTTCCAAGACATTGATTTGGTGGTGGACGGTTTCCATACCAAGGCTGATGTGGGGGCCGGGGTGGAATTAGCCCAAGCTCTGCAGGGGGACTATCCCGGCGCGAGGTTATCGGTGCATGGAGAATTCCAAACGGCGGCCTTGCTCTGGCATAAAGATCCCCAGCTAGACTCCCTCTGGGTAGACATTGCCACTGCGAGGACAGAATTTTATCCCTACCCAGCGGCTAATCCGGAGGTGGAAGCCAGTTCCATTCGTCAGGATTTATACCGGCGGGATTTTACCATTAACGCCCTTTCCATCCGTCTCACCAATCCCAGCCCTGGCAAATTGCTGGACTTTTTTGGTGGCATGAACGACCTGCAAAGCCAACAGGTGCGGGTATTGCACGCCAATAGTTTCATTGAAGACCCCACCCGTATTTATCGAGCTGTCCGCTTTGTGGTGCGCCTCGGTTTTGACCTGGAACCCCAAACGGAAACCTATATCCGCTATGCGATCGCCAGTGGGGTGTATGAACGTTGGCGATTAACGGAGCATCCCACCCCGGCTTTGACCACCCGTTTAAAGGCTGAGCTTTCTATTATCCTCAAAGCCCCCTACTGGAAAGGAGCGTTAACGTTGCTGGCGGATTTGGATGCCCTCAAATGTCTCCACCCAGAGCTAAAACTAACGGAGCAATTATGGTGGCAAGTGCGCTGTTTATCCCGCTGGTTACGCTGGCTAGATCCAGAACGACAATTGGAGCATTGGTTACTACGACTAGGTATTTTATTGGGGGCTTTACCTCCACAGGAACGGATCAAAATTGCCACGGGATTACAGTTACCTAAGACCATGATTGATGGGCTAGCTAACCTGGAAACCATGGAAACGGCGATCGCCAAAAGTCTTGGTTGCCAACAATGTCCCAGACCCAGTGTTATTTACCAAACGTTGAAAGGTTATGACCGCGCCAATTTGTTTTTAGTCGCCGCCAGGGGGCACAAGGTTTTAAGAAAGCAAATTTGGTTTTATTTCAGCCAATTATGCCATGTGTCACCATTTTTAACTGGTCATGACCTCAAAGCGCTCGGTTATAAACCAGGACCTCAATTCAAACAAATTCTGACCGATTTATTGAACGCCTGCCTAGACGGACAATTAGGCGATCGGCAACAGGAAGAAGCCTGGCTCAACGCCCATTATCCTTTACCGAAAAAAGTTTAAATCTAGGTATTGTTTTAACTTCCCGGAGTCCCTTGATTGGGAATTTGCTATGGGCATGGGCCTACATGGGCCTGACGCCAGTCCTCTGCCAACTTTTGCATTGCCGACATTTCGATCGGATCAATACGTTTCAAATTAGCCAAAATAAGGCCCATCCGCCCAGTGTGCTGTAGTTTTTCTTGGTGTCGTGCGAGAAAGTCCCAATAGAAATAATTAAAAGGACAGGCATCTTTGCCAGTTCTGGCTTTCGGATTATAGGGACATTGTTGGCAATAGTCACTCATTTTATTAATGTAGTTAGCGGAAGCAGCATAGGGTTTTGATGCCAATAATCCTCCGTCCGCAAACTGCCCCATTCCTAACACATTAGTTTGCATTACCCAATCATAGGCATCAATGAAAGCCGCATGGAACCATTCCTGGAGTTGTTGAGGATTGACACCGACAATTAGGGCGAAATTGCTGAGGATCATTAACCGTTGAATATGGTGAGCATATCCCGTCTGTTCAACCTGTTTTAAAACGGTAGTCAAACAATTCATTTTGGCTTGGCTGGATTGCCAATAAAACTCAGGTAAAGGCAAGTTATGGTTAAACCAATTACTCTGACCATAATCTTCATTTACCCATTGATAAAGGCCTTGCATATATTCCCTCCAGCCCAAAACTTGACGAATAAATCCCTCGACATTGTTCAGGGAAATATTTTGGGTAGCAAAGGCGTTAGTAACTGCTTCAATAACTTCTAATGGAGTCAACAATCCTAAATTTAAATAGGGAGAAATGAGGCTGTGCCATAGGGTTTTCTGCCCCATCACCATGGCATCTTGGTAGGTACCAAATTGATTCAAACCGACATCAATAAAGTATTGCAGCCCTTGCCGAGCATCTTGACGGCTGACTCCCCATTGAAAACCAGCTAATTGCCCATAGCCAGGCAAATTTAATTGTTCTACCCGTTCGATCACCTGCTGGGTAATGCCATCGGGGGGAAAGGAGAGGGGCATGGGGGGAGAAAGGTGCTTTTTGGCAGGCTTGCGATTATCC
>NZ_JADEWJ010000346.1:0-3428 GCF_015207725.1 Synechocystis sp. LEGE 06083 | reverse complement strand
GGTATATGGGGATCGTTGCCGCCGGTTAACCCTAAAACCACCGCATCCCACTCTAAGCTATTGCTTAATTTGTCCACCAAAACGCCAAAACTGATGGGGCTAAAGTCCACTTGCATGCCCAATTTACCTAGATCTTCTTGAATTTGGGTACCCAAAGCTTCCCGCACTTTATTGCCGGCATTGGTGTTGAGCACAAAGCGGACACGGTTACCCCGATCATCCAATAATTGTTGTTGATTGTTATAGGTAAAGCCCCCTGCTTTTAGTAATGCTTGCGCTTTTTCTGGGTCATAGCTATAGACTTTGACATCGGGATTAAAAAAGGGAGATTGCACGGGGATAAAGGAATTTTGCTTTTCCCCCAGCCCCCGATAAATGTTATTAACCATTCTTTCCCGGTCAATGCCATAGGCGATCGCCTGGCGGAAATTGAGATTATTAAACCAGCGGGATTTAATTGGGTCCACTAAGGGTTTGCCCTGGCGCTTACCTTGGTTGAGATTAAAGGTTAAATAGGTGCTAGCGTAGGTGGGGCCACCGTTATAGATGACAAAATTACCCCGTTCCTCCTCCTGTTTGAGCAGGGAAAAGGATTCCGGCGGCACTCCCAGGGAATCTAAACTGCCAGAACGAAATTGCAGCAGGGATGTATCGGTGCTTTCCACAATGGCCCACACCACCCGGGGAATATAGGGCAGGGATTCACCGTTGGGGCCCTTTTCCCAGTAGTAGGGATTCTTACTAAAAATTACCCGTTGGCTGGTGACGTAGCGGGCTAATTTATAGGGACCGTTGACCACAATTTGATCCGGGGGAGTGTTGGTGCCCCAGGTGCTCAAAAATAAAGGATTACCATTTTCATCGGTCTTTTCCACCGTTTCCCGCAGAATATGGGCGGGCAAAATCGGAAATTGGGCTGTGTCTAAAAAGGGGGCAAAGGGTTCTGGGATGTTAAAAGCTACCTGGCGATCGCCTACTTTTGTGATCTTCGGTTCGGCCTGACTTTCTCCCACCTTCAAACCGTCCCGGTAATTATTGGGAATTTTGGGGTTTAGGTAAAGATCATTGTAGGAAAATAGTACGTCATCGACAGTGAGGGGTTCTCCGTCCGACCAGCGTAGACCTTCCCTGAGGGTAAAAGTGATGGTCAAATTATCCGGCGAAATTTCCCAACTTTCCGCCAAAGCTGGTGTTCTTTCCCCAGTGAGGGGATTTTCCCTGATTAGCCCTTCGTAGATATAACCAAAAACGTTGGGGGACTCCTGGGACAGCACCGCGTTGAAGGTTTTGGGGTCACTGAGCACGGAAAAAACCACCTGGTCCTTCAGTTCTGGTGAGAAACAACCTCCCAAAGAAAAGGCCAGGGTGAGGCAACACAGCATACTGCTGACCAATTTCCATCCCCAACTCCGAACCGACGGATAATTTTGCTGGCCTGACTTCTCTGCCTTGGCGATCGCCGTCTTCCTTTTTTCTACCACCCTATTCATTGCGACTTTGTTTCCCCAATGCGTAAACTGCCCCTGTGAAGACCGTCAATATGGCCAAGCTGATGGACCAACTCCCTCCTAAGCCCCATTTCAAGCCCCAATTACAGAGGGCTCCCATAACGAGGAAGGGCAAAATACTCATCACCGAAGCATAGAAAGCATTCTGGGCTTCCCTAACCTCCCTGGTGCGTTCATATTCTTCCACAGAGGTGTAGAGGGAACGTTCGGCAAAATTAAACCACCGTTGCAACTGTTCAATTAGCCAATTGCGCCCACTGCCCCAAGTTAGGTACAGCCCCAATGCCCATAGGGTTGCACCGGCAATCATCGCCGTATTAATGGGAATTTCGAAGGGAATCCAGTCCATGAGCATGGGGAGCGCCATTTGCAGTTTTTAGAATCTTAACAAACCCCCTGCCCCCACCACGGCGATCGCCCCTGGCCACCGATAACGGAAAACTTAAATTTAGCCTAAATCTAGCCATGAATATCCGTCTCTAAAGTACAGATAAACGTGAAAAAGAAAGCCGCCACTGAAGCAATGGGCGACCTCTAGCAATCGGAGGGTGATATTGACTTTATGTCTTATCTTTAGGTTAAGGCCGGAACGGCGGTCTTTATGTAGCCTATTTAACGAAAGTTCCCGTAACTAAGCTTTCCCCGTGTAGATATGTAAGGGTTCCTTGACAAAGCGAATGTAAAAGTGTTTGAACGTGGAGCGCAATACCCTGGGCAGGCCAAAATCAATGGGCATCAACACTTCCGGTAGTTTCCAATTATCCACCACCAACTCCCGGGGATGGGCCAGAGGAAAGGTCAATTCAGCGGCGGTGGGATTGAGTCCTAGCCGTTCCTGGGCCGCCATGGTGGGAATAGTAGCGGGGTCTAATTGCAAAATATCGGTGATGACAAAATCTAGGGCAAACACATCGGGGCTAGCGGCCAATAACCCCACTTCCCTTGGGTCACCGTGCATGGGGCCATTGCCTTCATGGGCCATAATGCCATCCAAAATAGTTAAATCCGGGGCGATCGCCTTGGCAGTTTCCACCAACATTTCCCCAAAGCGATTGGCATCCTTGCCGGCTTCCATGTGCCACCAAGCTTTCATTTTGCCGGGGACGCAACCGAATAAATTTTTTACCCCCATAGTCATGGTCAATTGGGAATGGGATTTAAGCTTGGGTAAATTAATCACCACGTCTGCATCCATGGCCTCCTTGGACAGGCGCAAATGATTAAAATTATCGCTATCAGTGGCATAGCGCCCCCCCCGGAATTCCACAATGGGAATATTCAATGCCTGCAACAGAGGCAAATAGCCGTTATTCTCTGCCACCCCCCGGGCTGAACCAAACGCAGGACTATCCCCCATAAACGGTTTACCGCCTGCTTCCTGCACCAGCTGGGCCACGGCGGCTACCATTTCAGGGCGGGTAATACATTCCCTGCCGGGCCGGTTACCAGTCAACAAATTGGGCTTGAGCAAAACTCGATCGCCTGGTTTGACAAAGTTGCCCATGCCGCCGAGGGGTTCAATTAAAGTTCTCAGGGAAGCCAGTAAACTTACTGCTTCGTAGGATTGGGCACGGAGCAAGCTAACGGGTTTGACCATGGTAGCGGCGAGTGATTGTAAACAAATGTGAATATAAACCTATTTCCGATTCTAGTCACATCAGACCCAAGATGCCAATTTGGGGGACAGTCTCTAATATCGGGACTTTGAGAACGATAAACCCTTAATAATCACCAAAAATCCCGTTTATAATCGATTAACTGATTGGGATAAACAGAATGGTTGCGGAACTAACCAAAGGGAAAACTTTGTATGACACCGACTATAACCTCTGGGTGTTGGATATGGCGGCAAAACTTAAAAGGCAAGAATTTTCTGCCCTAGACTTAGAAAATTTAATTGAGGAGATAGAAGATTTGGGC